>JAQGPI010000002.1 GCA_028293175.1 Verrucomicrobiaceae bacterium
ATGAAGTGGGCCACGACGAGAGCAACGAGGTGGCCCTGGTGGTGCTGTTCAAGCCCTCCATCACGACCCCGCCGGGCCCGGCGCTGAAGACCATCCCGGCCGGTACCGAGGTGTCCTACACTGTCACCGCCAGCGGCAGCGCGCCCCTGTCCTACCAGTGGAAAAAGGACAACGTCAAGATTACCGGCGCCACCGATGCCACGCTCGATCTGGGCGCTGCGGACTGGTTTGACCAGGGCAACTACACCGTGGTGGTGACCAATACCTTGGGCACGGTTACGGCCACGGCGGCGAAGCTGGTGGTGCAGTCGCCGCCCATCATCAAGACCCAGCCGCCCGCCTTCAAGGCGCTGCTGCCGGGCGGAGCGGGCACCGTGGCCGCTGTGGCGGTGGGGCCGCCGACCCTGCGTTATCAATGGTTCAAGGGCGCGGACCCGATTCTCGGCGCAACCAAGACCTCCTATGCCTGGGCCGGTGCGAAGGTCGATGTCGAGGGCGTGTACACTCTGAAGGTCACCAATGATTTCGGCAACACCGTGAGCGACACGGTGACTGTGGATGTGATTGACGGGCCGAAAATCACCACCCAGCCGCAGGCAGCGCAGACGCTCGCCACCAATGATCTGCTTTCCCTTTCCGTATCGGCCACCGGCGATGCCCATGTGCCGCTGAGCTACCAGTGGCAGCTCAACGGCGTGAACATCCCGGGCGCGACGGACAGCCTGTATCAGGTGGCGGCGGTGAACTGGTTCAACCAGGGCACGTACCGTGTGATCGTGAGCAATCTAGGTGCTTCGGTCACCTCCAAGAATGCGGTGGTCACCCTGCACTCGCCGCCGGTCATTATCACGCCGCTGCCCGCCACCCGGAAGGTGGCGCGCAATGGCACAGGCGTGCTGAAGGTGGTCGCTGGCGGCTCGCCCGCGCTTACTTATCAGTGGAGCAAAGGCGGCGTGGACATCCTGGGTGCCAAAGCCGCCTCTTATACCCTCACGCGTGCTAGCGATGCCACGGTGGCGGATTACAGCGTGAAGGTAACGAACACGTATGGCAACATTTCCGGCGGCATCGTGCATGTGATTGTCGAAGATGCCCCGCTCATCACCAAGGCCCCGCAGGCGCAGGTGAAGCCGCTGGCTGGCGTGGCCACCTTCGAGGTCATCGCCTCCGGCTCGCCGGATTTGCGCTACCAGTGGCAGCGCAACAACATCAACATCCCCGGTGCCACGGCTTCAACTTTCTCCATGGGCCCCCTGGCGATGAAGGATGCCGCCAGCTACCGCGTGCTGGTGACCAACGATGTGGGCACCGCCACCAGCGTCGCCGCAAAGCTGACGGTGCTGATCCCGCCCGCCATCTCCAAGCATCCGCTGAGCCAGATCGTCTTTCAGTATGACGACGTCATGTTCAGCGGAGCGGCCACCGGTTCGCCCACGATTACCTACCAGTGGCAGAAGGACGGCGTGAACATCATCGGCGCGAAGGCTGCCACGCTCTCGCTGAAAAGCGTGCCGCTCGCTGTCGCTGGCACGGCGGAGTCGCATGATTACACCCTGGTGGCCACCAATTCCGTGGGCACCGCCACGAGCAACTCGGCTCACCTGACCATCAATCCCATCCCCGCGCCGGAGATCAACATGATGTCGCCCTATCGCGGCAAGGTGGGCTTCCAGGTGCTCATTCGCGGGGCCAACCTGCGCTGGACCACGAAGGTGACCTTCAATGGCAAGACGGCCGCCTTCATCAAGGTGAACGCCACCGAGTTGATCGCCACGGTGCCCGTCGGGGCCACGACCGGTCCCCTCGTGATCACCACCCTCGGCGGCGGCACCATTTCCAGCCAGGCTGCGCCGGCACTGCATCACCCCACCTTCACCGTCACGACCAAGACGGAGAACGACAACTTTGAAAACGCGCGCTTCCTCACCGCCGGCTTCTACTTCCTCATCGGCGACAGCGTGGTGGACGCGACGACCGAGCCGAACGAGCCTTACTTCACCAGGGACAGCAACGGCTACCGCTTCTATCCCACCTACAGCACCATCTGGTACCGCTGGCGGCCGCCGGTAACCGGCTTCTATGTGATCGACACGGGGGGCAGCCCGTTCAACACCATACTGGCCGTGTTCCGTGGCGAGCAGATGGACAAGCTGAGCGTTGTAGGATACAATAATAACATCCGCTACGGCGACGAGCACAGCTCGGTTTCCTTTGTGGCGAGCAAGAGCGAGGACTATTACATCATGGTGGATGGCGAGTATGCCACGGCCAGCGAGTTCGATCCGCTGCCGCCCCAGGGTGAACTGGCGCTGAACATCTACAAGAGCCTGCCCACCAACAGCCCCAAGGCGGGTGCCATACGGACCACGGCTGGCTTGACGACAATGGCAGATCCGTATTTCTCTGAAAACAAGACCGCGCAGCCCGAGCCATCGGCTCCCCCGGCGGCAGTTCCCGTGCAAGTAGCGGACACATTTATTGGCGGCTCGGCAGCCAGCAAACAGGGCTTCATCACGGCGGATTCGGAGACGGATCTGAGCACGGCGACGGCGGCCCATGCGGCCCTGGATTTCACCATTGAAGCGGGTGCTGCCGCAACAGCGGAAAGCTTCACCTGGCAGGTGCAGGATGCGGCGGGCAAATCGCTCGGCGGGCTGGTGTTCGATGCGGCCACGAAGACGGTGCTCATGCAGTCAGCCGATGGCTCCAGCGTTGCCACCGGCCAGATGTTCGTCGCCGGTGCGGAGTATCATCTGGACATCCACACGAACCGCACGGCCGGGACCTGGGGCGCAAGACTTAACGGGGTCTGGATCATGGAAGACGCACCGCTGCCCGCAGGCACGAGCTTCGACAGGCTTGCCGCTCTCTGGGCCCCCGCCGAAGGCGAGTCCACCGGCAGCCGGATGAAGTACAGCCACGCGAGCGTGAAGGCGGAGTAGGCGAAGTGGTCGAACATCGCGGCACCGAGTAGCCTAGTTGCGCCGCAACTAGGACCGGATCACTCCCAGTTGCGGCGCAACTGGGCTACTCGCATTGTTGCCCCTACATCCTGCGAAACCCCTCCAGCTCACAACGAACAACACTGTTCTCTCTACCATGAACAGCCTCACACCTGTCAAAGATCGGTATCGAAATTTTTGGCCGTCACCAAGGATTTGCCTTTGGTTCATTCTCCTTAATTCTTTTCTTGTCTGTGTTGCTTCTGCAGCAACCGCTTGGTTTACCCGATCAAACGACTCCCTCTGGCGACAGGTGGCCCAACAAAACCAGTCTCAACTTTTCGCTTGGATTTTAGGGTATCGGACGGAGTTTTTTAAACTTTCGATGAACATTTGTGCCCTGTCGTTGCTCAATATGTGGCTAACTGCCGGGGCTCTGAAGTTATCTTCGGCGGTGAGCGGTTTCACAGTAAGGGCTGATGAAAACGTGACGGCGGAGTAGCTTAGTTGCGCCGGAACTGGGCTACTTGCACAGGTGCACCACATCCCTGCAAGACCCCACGCATCGCAACGAACAACACAGCCTTCCCCTCATGAAGATCCTTCTGCTTTCCGCTGTCCTGCTCGGCCCTGCTGCATTCCGCTTCTGCTCCCTCGCTCAGGAGACAAAGACCGCCGCCTCGCTCGAAGCCCTGGGCGGCAAGGTGGTGCTGGCGCAAGGCTCGGTAAGCCAGCTTTCCTTCACCGATTGCTCGAAGCTGGGCGATGCGGAATTCCGCGCCATCGGCAGCCTTGCGCATCTCAAATCCCTGACGCTCTATGGCAAATGCCACGGGCTCGATGACACCACCATCGTGCACCTTGCGGGCTTAAAGGAGCTCGAAAGCATCGGCACGGATGGCGCGCAATTGACCGACGAAGGGCTGAAGCATTTCGCCGCGTTCACGGCTTTGCGCTCCGCCGCTTTCTTCCACACTTCCTTTGGCATGAAGGGCTTCACTGGGCGCGGCTTCGGCGCGTTGCAGGCCTGCCCGAACCTGGAGCGGCTGACGGTGGCTGGCATCTCCATGGGCGACGAAGGCTTCGCCGCGATCGCGCAGATCCAGCAACTGCGCGACCTTTCCACCTGGCACACCTATCAGACCGAAGCAGGCAACGCCGAGATAGCCAAGCTGCCGCTGCAATCCCTGCGCATCGGCCAGCGCCTGCCGCACGCCGGGGCGAAGCCAAGCCTGACCGATGCCTCGCTGCCGGTCTTCGCGGCGATGAAGACCCTGGAAAACGTGAAGCTGGGCGAGGCGCATTTCACGGTCGAGGCGCTGACGAAATTGAAGGAACTGCCCAAGCTCAAGTCGCTCACGCTGTTTGAGACGGACCTCTCCGTGGCCGAAGCCGAAAGCCTGCGTACGGCCCTCCCTGGGGTGAAACTCGACGTGCAGCCGCTCACCGGGGAGCAGCGCAAGAAGTTCGAGATGTATCTCAAATAAGGAGCGCCGCCTGTCTGAACCACGGAGTGGTTCGCAGAGGCGCTTCAATCAGCGGCACCGAAGAACACCACATCAATGATACTTGATGTAGAGCCACAGCAGGATCAGCGCGCCCACGATGGACATGAGCAGCCCTGCGGGATGGAACTTCGCGCCTGCGGATGGCTTCGATAGCAGCGTGGCGAGCAGGCCGCCCAGGAAGGAGCCGCCGATGCCGATGCCGGTGGTGAGCCAGAAGCCCAGCTCTTGTGCGCCCGGCATGAGAGCACGTGCAAGGAGGCCTACGATGAAACCGACGATGATGGACCAGATGAGATGCAGCATAGGATGGATGGTGGAAGGTTAAGCGCGTATTTTAACCCGCCGGTGATTGTGACGTTATGCAGCCGCGCTGCAATACGGTAAACACCGTATAAGGGAAGAGGATAGGGGACGGAAAGTGGCTTCGGATCGCAGCCGAATTAGTAAGTAACAGCGCTCAGCAGAGCGTGGTGCGACAGGCTTCGCACAGCATGGCGACGCTCCCTCCACCTTCTTGAGAAAGCGGCTACTTGGCGGCCGATTGAGAATGACGTTGCGGCGCAAGCGCGCTCCCAGGCCGCACTTTCAATCCATCAACTCGCTCCTCAAGACGCAGAGGGCTTCATCCGGTAGGCCACCACCCTGCAATCCTCGCGCTGGTACAGCTTCTTCACATCCGCCAGCCACATCATTATCCAGGGCTTGATCATGCCCTCACCGTTTTTGGTGAACACGATGTTGTCCGCGAGGAACACGCAGGCGTGCTGCGCATCGCCGCGCCCATCGATGAACTCCAGCACATCGCCGTAGCGGTACGGGCCCTCCACCGTTTCATAGGCCTCAGTCAGATGCGTGGCGGTGAGCCTTGCATCGAGGAAGTAGTCATGCGGCGTCGAATGGAAAAAATTCAGCGCCGTCCACTGGCAGTCCGGCAATCGGCCCTCCGCGCCCGATTCCAGCGTGGGGAAAGTGTACAAATAAGTGCGCGCCATCGGCGGCAGCAGGTGCGTGAGATCGATTGATCCCATGCCCTGGCGCTCGGTGGCGGATAGGATCAGCGGCAGGCACTCAGTCTCGCGCCCCTCAGCCGTCCAGTATTCCGCCAGCGGTTTCGGGTCCGAGCCCGGGGAGAGCTTCAGCGTCACCATCAGGCTGCGCACCCGCGTCATGAATTTGAACACCTTGGCGATCTCCGCGTCCGTCTTTGCGCCCGCGAGCAGGATCGACACATCGCTGAAGGCCAGCATGTCGTAATCCTTCCACAGGAGCTGCCGCACCATCTTCTTTTGTTCGTCGGTGATGTGCGCATCGCTCAGCCAGTCCTCCGGATTTTCCGCCACCACATAGGCCGGCGCTGCATGCATGGGATTCAACGACGAAGCCGAGAGCTCGCGGTAGATCACGGACCGCTGATCCTGGGTGAGGGCCAGCAGCAGCTCGGGATCGATGAACAAGGTCCACACGCCCTCATGGATCAAAATGTGCTGCGGGTTGAGCAACTGTGCCCGCATGTCCGAAGGCAGTCCAGCACGCACGAATAAGGCCGTGAGCGTGTCCTCGGAGGCACCAGGGAAGTTCCATGAGGTCGTCGAATTCGGCTGCTTCAGGCCCGCCACCAGCGAATCGGGAGCCTCCAGATACAGGCTGCGCACCTCCAGTTCGCCCCAGGGGCCGGACCTCGAGACCCACACCGGCTCGCCTTGCTCGAAGCGGGCGGGCACAGGCTCCTCCTTGTCATCCGCCGTCCCAGTATCAGCAGCCAGAGCAGCGTTGACGAAGAGGGCGAAAAGACCGAGGAAAAAGCGGGTGTAAAAGAGTCCGAAGGGCCTGGAATGCAGCATGAGTCGGGAAATTGAGGGGTGTTACCCTTGCATGAATGTAACGGTGGTAGCTACATGATTGTTGTACTAATTTAGCGTTGTAATTGTATTACAGGCGACCTGGATTGCGCTTTGTTGGCGTTTTCTGACTGTCTGCCCTCCGCGCAATTCCTCGCAATACGCGCGCCTCTCGCTGAGATACAATGACAGTCTCCCATGTCGCCCGCCGAAAATAAACACCATGAAATGCGCGAACTCTACGCCGCCGGAACCCCTTACCGCTGATACAGTGTGATGATACAATCGCCATCCTACCTTTTGGGCCTCCCGTCCAAAGGCGACAGATTCCCCCTGATTCGGCTAAAGCCGAAACCACTTTCTATCGGGCAGCCAAAAGAAAGTGGCTGCGGCTTTAGCCGCATTCAGGTGAACTCTGTCTGTGCTTTGCGGACTCTTTTCCAACTGCTGCTGAGCACCTTCCTCCCATTCTTCCCCTTTCTCCCATCCACTGCCGCCACCATCGACTTCGTCCGCGAAGTGCGCCCCATCTTCGAGAAGCACTGCTACTCCTGCCACGGCGCGGAAAAGCAGAAATCAGGATTGCGTTTGGATGTTAGGCAATCCGCCCTGAAGGGCGGCGACAAGCACGGGCCGGATATCGTGCCCGGCAAGGCCAAGGAAAGCCGCCTCATTCAACTGCTCACCACAGCGGATGAAGACGAGCGCATGCCGCCGAAAGGCGAGGCATTGTCTGCCGCCGAGATCGCCACGCTCACCGCGTGGGTCGACCAAGGCGCGTTGTGGCCGGAGGGCGTGGACCTCGTGAAACTTGCGGACAAGCGCGACCACTGGTCCTTCAAGCCCGTCGCCAATCCCGCGCCGCCGCCCGCCCAAAACACCGCATGGCCGCGCAACGATGTGGACCGCTTCATCCTTGCCCGCCTAGAAAAAGAAGGCCTGCAGCCCGCTGCCGAAGCTGACCGCATCGCATGGTTGCGCCGCGTCTCCTTCGATCTCACTGGCCTGCCGCCCACTCTCGAGCAGGTTGCTGCCTTCAAGCATTCCACCAAGGAGCAGGTCGTCGATGACTTGCTCAAATCACCGCGCTACGGCGAGCGCTGGGCCCTGCACTGGCTCGATGTGGTGCGCTACGCGGACACGCACGGCTTTGAAGTGAACACCGAGCGGCCCAATGCCTGGCCTTATCGCGACTATGTGATCCGTTCGTTTAACAATGATACACCATACAATCAATTCATAAAGGAACAGATCGCAGGCGATGCCATGGGGCAGGATGCAGCCACTGGATTCCTCGTCACGGCCTCCGTGCTGCTGCCCGGCCAGATAGGCAAGGACGAGGCCTCGAAGCGGCTGGCGCGGCAGGATTCGCTGGATGAGATCGTGACCAACATTGGCCAGTCTTTCCTCGGACTCAGCGTCGGCTGCGCCCGCTGCCACGACCACAAGTTTGATCCCATCGCGCAGCGCGATTATTACGCCATGCAGGCCTTCGTCGCGGGCGTGGAATACGAGGATCGCGAACTGCGCACGCCGGAAGCGGAGGCCATGCGCAGGGAGGCACAGAGGCTCAAGGAACGTCTTGGCGGCATTGATTCGAAGCTCGCGCAATTCGTGCCGCTGGCGAACTCGGGCGGGGAGCGGCCTGCGATCAATGCCCGCATGAACACCGACCGCTTCGCCCCTGCGCAGGCAACGCGTGTGCGCTTCACCATCATGGCCACGAACCGCCTGGAGCCTTGCATCGATGAGCTGGAATGCTTCGACATGAACGGCCGCAATGCGGCGCTCGCCAGCGAGGGCGCGAAAGTTGTATCATCCGGTGATACAGTGGTCGCCGGCCGCCACGAGCTGCGCAACATCAATGACGGGCTCTACGGCAACTCGCATAGCTGGATGTCCAACGAGACGGGCAAGGGCTGGGTGATCGTGGAATTCCCCGCGCCGCACACCATCGACCGCGTTGTCTGGGGCCGTGACCGCGAGGGTAAATTCGATGACCGGCTCGCCACCGATTACCAAATTGAGGTCGCCGATGGCACGGGCGAATGGCGCACCGTTGCCGATGCCAGCGACCGCGAGGCCATCGCAACAGCCTTCACGAAAAAGAAGGACAAAGCTCCGGCCTTCTCCAGCAAGGGATTGAGCAAGGAGGAAGCGAAGCAGGCCGCAAGCCTCACGGCGGAGCGCAAGGCCCTTGAATCGAAGATAGCGGCGGCGGAAACCGGCAACAGAGCCTTCGCCGGAACCTTCCGCACGCCTGATGAAATTCACCTGCTGAACCGTGGGGATCCGGAGCAACCCAAGGACGAAATAGTACCCGCCGTGCTGGCTTCCTTCGGCACGTTGAAGTTGCCCAAAGAGAGCCCGGAACAAGCGCGCCGCCAAGCCCTTGCCAACTGGATCGCCAGCCCGCAAAATCCGCTCACAGCGCGCGTGATGGTGAACCGCATCTGGCAGGGGCACTTCGGCACGGGCATCGTGGAAACGCCGAGCGACTTCGGCCACAACGGCACCAAGCCCTCGCACCCGGAGCTGCTCGATTGGCTGGCCCAGGAGTTCATCCGCTCCGGCTGGTCGGTGAAGCACATGCACCGCTTGATGGTGCTCTCAGCCACGTATGGGCAAAGCTCGGCGATTGCGGATTCCAAAGCCCAGTCCGTGGACGCCGACGACCGCCTTCTATGGCGCTATCCCGCTCGTCGTTTGGAAGCTGAAACCATCCGCGATGTGATGCTGGCGGTGAGCGGCCGGTTGAACGTGAAGATGTACGGGCGCGGCTATGATTTGTTCGACAAACGCGGCGGGCTCTCCGGCTTCAATCCCGTGGAATCCTACTCCGGCGAGGGATTGCGCCGCATGATCTACGCTCACAAGGTGCGTCGTGAACGCGAGGCGGTGTTCGGCGCTTTCGATTGCCCCGATGCCGGGCAGAGCACTGCGCAACGTCGCGAATCCACCACGCCCATTCAGGCGCTGAACCTCTTCAACAGCCGCTTCACCATGGATGAATCCGAAGCTCTCGCTGCGCGTGTGAAAAAGGAAGCCGGTGGTGATGCGAGCCAGCAAGTGCGCCGCGTGTACACCCTCGCCTTATGCCGTGAACCGGATGCGGAGGAATTGAAGGAAGCGGTGCAGGTGGTGAAGACCAATGGCCTTTCAACGCTCTGCCGCGCCATGTTCAACAGCAACGAGTTCTTGTTTGTGCCTTGAGCGCTCTCGAAACGCCGCAGCGAAATGTCTATCGCCGCCCCTCTGCCACCGAGTGCTTCCAAGCCTCCGCCTGTTCCGAAGTCAGTCGAACCTCCGCCTGCAAGCGCCTGAAAGCATCGAGCGCAGCACTGGGTGGAGCGGATAGCAACGCTTGAACCTCGATTTCTTCCGTCTCCTCGGGAGCCTGTCGAAAGCACTGGTTTCCTCGTGGTGTGGATTGATGCTTCGTACTCATCTCACGGCTTCGCATGCGGTTCGGGTACTGATGGCGCAGGAGACTGTTTGTTCAGGGAGGAGTCCTGAATCTCAGGCGTCGGATTTAGTTCCTTATAGTGGTCGAACTCGACCTTTCCCGTTCCCAAATTCACTCGCGTGGTTGCGATGGAATCCTTGTTTTCGTCGATGAGTTCAATCCTGTCTTTATCAATCACCTTGACGGAGTCACCACCATTCGGGAGTCCGATGCCCATCCCAAAAAGAACGCTGTCGGCATGCACTTTTCGATCCGTATTCTCCGCAAGGTTGTACAGATGGATGGTGACCGAATAATCTCTGTTATCGCAGAGAAAGAGGATGGATTTCAATTCCGGAACTTCGACATAGTAGGGTTCACTTCCTCTGACCCACTCGAACCGATGCTTGTCCACGATGAGTTCGTTGTTATAGGATCCGTGTGGATGCCAGTGAGCAGCGGTCACGGTGCTAATCTGTGAAGTCACTCGCTTGGACTTGGAGCATCCTGAAAGGGCGAATGCAACGGCCAGACACACCATCACCGCAGATAGCTTGGTTCCTTCACAAGGGATAGGCTTCAGATTAACGGGATAGGCTGTTCTCATAGCGTCCTGGGAGACAATAGCTCGATATCAGAAGAGCCAATTTTTAACGAAGCTCTTGGCTCCCAAGTACAAAGACATCACTGCCATCATCCAGACTGGCGTTGCTGAATCAGAATGGGGAAAAGCGAAGTAGACTCCAAATAAAACAGCGGCAGCAGCGAGCAAAAACCAGTCGAACCAATGGATGCGTATTTTCTTCCTCATGGGCGGGTGATTACTTTTAAGGGATTATCCCGCAACATGCAACTGTCAGCCCCTTCCGCAACCTAGCGCTGATTTGATGCCGATGCGTGCCCCATTGCGCCCGCCCCGCGCGTACATTATACCCATCCACGTGTCTCTTTTCCGACTCAATTCCGAATACAGCCCGCAGGGCGACCAGGGCCAGGCGATTGCCAAGCTGGTGAAGTCCATCAGCGCGGACAACCGCCATCAAACGCTGCTGGGGGTGACGGGCTCGGGCAAGACCTTCACCATGGCCAATGTGATCCAGCAGATCGGGCGGCCCACGCTGGTGATGTCGCACAACAAAACGCTGGCGGCGCAGCTCTATTCGGAGTTCAAGAACTTCTTCCCGGACAACGCGGTGGAGTACTTCGTCAGCTACTTCGATTACTTCCAGCCGGAGGCCTACATCCCTCGCTCGGACACTTACATTGAGAAGGATTCCAGCATCAATGATGAGATCGAAAGGCTGCGCCTGTCCACCATGGGCGCGCTGCTCACGCGCAAGGATGTCATTGTCATCGCCAGCGTTTCCTGCATCTATGGGTTAGGCTCGCCGGAGGACTACGAGGGCATGATGCTGCCGATGAAAGTGGGCCAGCAAATCACGCGCGACGGCTTCCTGACGAAGCTGGTGGACATGCTCTACGAGCGCAATGATGTGACGCTGAAACGCGGCTCATTCCGTGCTCGCGGCGATGTGGTGGAGGTGGTGCCCGCGTACATGGATACCGAGGGCATTCGCATCGAGTTTTTCGGCGATGAAATTGACCGCATCAGCGTGATCGATATCCTCACCGGCACGGCCACTAGCAAGCTGCCGAGCTACACGCTGTATCCGGCGAAGCAGTTCGTGACGCCTGCGGACAAGCTGCGTCGCGCGATCCTTTCCATTCGCGAGGAGATGACCGCGCGCATCGCTGAATTTGAAAGCCAGGGCAAGCTCCTGGAGGCCCAGCGCCTGCGCATGCGCACGGAGTATGACATTGAGATGATGCAGGAGATGGGCTTCTGCCAGGGCATCGAAAACTACAGCCGCCACATGACGCAGCGCCCGCCGGGCAGCACGCCGGGCACGCTGATGGATTTCTTCCCCAAGGACTTCCTGTTCATGGTGGATGAGAGCCACGCCACGATCCCGCAGATCGGCGGCATGTATGAGGGCGACCGCTCGCGCAAAACGACGCTAGTGGAGCATGGATTCCGCCTGCCGAGCGCGCTGGACAACCGGCCGCTGAAGTTCCCGGAGTTCATGCAAAAGGTGCATCAGATTTTGTATGTGAGCGCCACGCCCGCGAGGTTCGAAATCGAGAACAGCGTGGTGGGCAACACCGGCTACATCCCGCATCAGCGGGAGCGCATCGGCGATCAAGAAACCGTGCCCGCGATCCTGCCGGGTGGCAAGGGTATGAAGGGCAAGGTGGCGGCGCTGATGCCGCGCGTCTCCGGCAGCGCACAGCCAGTGGAGGCCTTTGACGTCACTACGCGAAACAAGGCGTTAATTGTGGAGCAGATCATCCGACCCACGGGCCTGCTTGATCCGATCATCACCATCAAGCCGCTGAAGGGCCAGATCGATGAAACGATGGAGCTCTGCCGTCAGCGTATCGAACGCGGCGAGCGCGTGCTCGTCACCACGCTCACCAAGCGCACGGCGGAGGATCTTGCGGACTACCTGCGCAACCTCAATTTCAAGGTGCGCTACCTGCACAGCGACATCGATGCGATCGAGCGCGTGGAGATCCTGCGCAGCCTGCGCAAGGGCGATTGCGATGTGCTTATCGGCATCAATCTTTTGCGTGAAGGCCTGGATTTGCCGGAGGTCAGCCTGGTGTGCATCCTGGATGCGGACAAGGAAGGCTTCCTGCGCAGCGAGACGTCTTTGATTCAGACCGCAGGCCGCGCGGCGCGTCATATCAATGGCGAAGTGGTGCTGTTTGCCGACATCCTGACGGACAGCATCAATGCGCTCATCGGCATTACGGATTACCGCCGTGACCGCCAGATGAATCACAATGTAAAATACAATATCACACCGAAAACGGTGGTGCGGGCCGTGCAGGAAAGCCTGCACATGTACGGTCGCGCCACGGATGTGAATGCCAATGTGGTGCGCGAGGCAGGCACGGATGGCGATGTGCTGAATGTGATCCGCGAACTGGAAGGCGAGATGGCCGAAGCCGCGCAGAAGCTGGAATACGAGCGCGCCGCCTTACTGCGTGACCAGATCCGCGAGCTGAAAAAACAAGCGGGACTGAGCGCGGATGACTCGTCAATGCCGCAGAAGAAAGTGAACTACCGCGAGGCGATGAAGCTGAAGAAGCGGGCGGGGAAGAAGTAGGTCAGGCATTCTGCCTGACACCAGTGAAGCGGGCATTCTGCCCGCCATAACTCACAGGCAGGATGCCTGTGACACCGGAGACAGGTGAGACACCTGTCCCACGCCGCATGCTCAGCCCCTGTGACCGCCATTTCACCAACTGCACGATCACCGGTGCCAGCAGCGTGTAGCAGTAGACCACGACGTACAAAAGCAAAGGCACCACCGGCAACACGCAGAGCACCCCTTGGCAGGTGTGCTGCATCATCGATTCGATTTCAGGGGTCAGGTTCATGACCTTATTTCGCGAGTGTGCAGATTTCTGCATGTGGGGCCAAACCCTCCTTTTTGCGAGAAGGCAAAAGCTTGTGCGGAAGGGTAATGTCCGCCATCATAGGCTGCACCTGAAAGAGGGAGGATCACGCCATGCAACGAAGCACCGCCATCGCCGCCTTGAATTCCCACACGGAGCCGTTTGACATTGCCATTGTCGGCGGCGGCGCGACGGGCCTGGGAGCCGCCGTGGATGCCGCTTCGCGCGGTCATAGCGTGCTGCTCGTGGAGCAGTCGGACTTTGCCAAAGGCACCTCCAGCCGCAGCACCAAGCTGGTGCATGGCGGCGTGCGTTACTTGAAGCAGGGCAATATTTCGCTGGTGTTCGAGGCCTTGCGCGAGCGCGGTTTGCTTTGTCAAAACGCGCCGCATCTGGTGCATGATCTCGCCTTCGTCATCCCCACCTATCACTGGTGGGAAGGGCCTTTCTACGGCATCGGGCTGAAGGTGTACGATGGGCTCGCGGGCAGGCTGGGGCTGAAGCCCTCGCACTTCCTTACGCCTGAGGACGTACTGGAACTGCTGCCCACCATTGAGACCGAACATCTCACGGGTGGAATAGTGTATCATGATGGGCAGTTCGATGATGCGCGGCTTGCCATCAATCTGGCGCAAACAGCGGTGGAACAGGGCGCGGTGGTGATCAATCACATGGCCTGCACCGGCCTGATCAAGGAGAACGGCCACGTGAGCGGCCTGAAGCTGCGCGATGCGGAAGACGGCACCGAGCATGTGGTGCATGCGCGTTGTGTGATCAATGCCACGGGCGTTTTTGTCGATGCCTTGCGCAAGGTGGATGATGCCGCCGCCGCCTCCATTCTGCGGCCCAGCCAGGGCGTGCATCTGGTGCTGCCGCGCGATTTCCTGCCCGGCGATACGGCCATCATGATCCCAAAAACGGACGATGGCCGCGTGCTCTTCGCCGTGCCCTGGCACGATTGCGTGATCATCGGCACCACCGATACGCCGGTGGAACACGCCGACCTGGAGCCCCGCGCGCTGCCGGAGGAAATCGAGTTCCTGCTTGAGCACGCGGCGCGCTATCTTACCCGCGATCCATCGCCCGCCGATGTGCTCAGCGTCTTCGCCGGGCTGCGCCCGCTGGTCAATGCCAGCCACGGATCAACGGCCTCGCTTTCCCGCGATCACCACATCGAGGTCTCCGGCTCGGGGCTCATCACCATCACCGGCGGCAAGTGGACGACCTACCGCCGCATGGCGGAGGATGTGGTCGATCATGCCGAGCTCATCGCCACCCTGCCTTCGCGCCCCTGCCGCACGCAGGAGCTGCCCGTGCATGGGGCGATTGAGGTGCGGCGGCCTAACAAAGCGTTGCGACATTACGGCAGCGATGCCCCCGGTATCGAGGCGCTAGCGCTGCCTTCTTTGATCCATCCCAAGCTTACACTTACCGAAGCCGAGGTACGCTGGCATGTGCGGAATGAAATGGCGCGCACGGTGGAGGATGTCCTCGCCCGCCGCAGTCGCTGCCTGTTGCTCAACGCCCGCGCCAGCAGCGAAGCCGCGCCCGCCGTTGCAAAGATCATGGCGGAGGAGATGGGCAAGGACGAAGTGTGGCAAGCTCATCAGGTGGAGGTTTATCAGGCTCTGGCGGCAGGGTATGTGCTGGCGTGAAGTTCGACAGGGCATTCCAGGCGATTCCTTGTTTTTTCGTTAAATATCCCGGGCTCGCGGAGTGTATTGGAAACGCCTCATGAATTTCTCCGCCGAACACCTCTCCCTTCCTGGCCGCCACATGCTGGACCGGCGGCGGTTTCTTTCGCAGAGCGGTGCGCTAGGGTCGATGGCGATGGCGCATTTGCTAGGAATGGATGGGGCACTGGCGGGGCAGGGGCCGGTGATTGATCCGGCGCATCCGTTTGCTGCCCGAGGGGCGCATCATCCGGCGAAGGCGAAGAACGTGGTGATGATTTTTTGCGCGGGGGCGGTAAGCCAGCTTGAAACCTGGGACTACAAGCCGGAGCTGATCAAGCACGACGGCAAGCCTCTTCCGGGTGGTCCAGCAGTGACCTTCCAGGGTCCAGCGGGGAACCTTGCGCGACCGCAGTATGAGTTTCGTCAGCGCGGGCGCACGGGCAAATGGGTGTCGGACATGATCCCACACCTTGCGACACATACGGATGACATTGCGTTTGTTCATTCGCTCACCAGCAAGAGCAACACGCATGGGCCTGCGGAGAATTTTTTGTCCACGGGATTTGTGCTTGATGGCTTCCCCAGCGTCGGCTCGTGGGTGAGCTATGCGCTGGGCAGCGAGAACCAGGACCTGCCCGCGTACGTGGCGATCCCTGATCCACGCGGCGTGCCGCAGGCGGGCTCGAACAACTGGGGGCCGGGCTTTCTGCCGGCGGTTTTTCAAGGCACGCCGATGAGCGCGAAGGAGCCGGTGCGCCATCTCGCAGCGCCCGTGGGAGTAAGCAAGAGCAGCGATGCGGCGGCGCGTTCGCTGTTGCAGCGGATGAATGCGCGTCACCTGGAGCAGCACCCGGGCGATGGTAAATTGGCGGCACGGATCGCCAGCTATGAACTCGCGGCGCGGATGCAGTTGAGCGTGCCGGAGATCAGTGATCTATCGACCGAGCCCGCGCACATCCTGAAGCTGTACGGGGCGGATGATACGCAGAATCCGACCAAGGCGGGCTTCGCGCGCAACTGCATCCTGGCGCGACGGATGATCGAGCGTGGCGTGCGCTTTGTGCAGCTTTTCAACGGTGCGTACGCGAGCGGCGGCGAGCTGAACTGGGACGGGCATAACAAGCTGAAGGAGCAGTACGACAAGCAC
>JAQGPI010000003.1 GCA_028293175.1 Verrucomicrobiaceae bacterium
ACACCATTGTTGTTGGTATCGGTGAATACCAAGTTGCCCACCGTAAAACCCGAAAAGAGCCCAAAATCCACGGTCAGGTTCGTATTGGCGTCCGTGTCACCATCGGCGACCGACTCGCCGTTCGCTGTCAGCGTTATGATGGGGCTGTAGACGGCGGTGGCTGGACCACCGGGCTGGGAACCGTCGTTGTTATTGTCCACATCATTGTCCGCGGTGATCGGCGTGCCGCCTGTGGCCGGGTAAGCCGTCGGAGGCGTGACCTTGACGAAATACTTGCCTGATGGGAGGCCGCTAAACAGGTAGGTGCCCGACACACCCGTGGTCACTGCGGCAGTCAGCACGTCGTCCGTAGTATTGACCGTATTATCGGCACCAGAACTGTAAAGCTGCACACCTGCCCCACCTATGCCCAACTCCCCTGCATCCTTGACGCCATTGTTGTTAACGTCATTCCATACGCAGTTGCCGATCGTCATTGAAGGCTGGATGGGCACCACGTAATCCTCTACTTCCCCGGCACCGCTGGTGCCAGTGGGACCCGGACTGCTGGTAGAGCTCAGGCGAAAACGCATGCCGACGGTTGTAGTCGTGGCGTTGGAAGGGACCGTAAAAGTGATCTGGCCGGAGAAGTTGGTAACCCCTGTTGGAATAAGCGAATTCGTGACAATCTGCTCGCCTGCATCCGCCAGGGAACCGTTGTTGTTGTAATCGATCCAAGCATTGAGATAAGCATTGGCGCCGGTGTTGTTAGTCACTGTACCGGTAACGGCTCCCGCAAGGCCAGCCGTTAAAAAAGAGGGCAATACAATTCCGTCTTCATCATCGGAGCCTGTGATATCATCTCCTGTGGCTGCAGAATTCTTCACGGGCGTGCCTTCCGCATCCGCCAACAGACCGAGCCGAAGAGTAGAGTTGGCCGTACTGGCTGCATTGCCAAAACCTGAGAAGTCACCGTAATCGAGCGTGGGCGGAGAGATGGTGACGAGGTAGTCCTCCACTTCTCCTATGCCGCCAATCCCGGTGGAAGCTGTGCCGGTGATAGAATCCAGACGATAGCGAATGCCAAGCGGCGTGCCGGTAGTGGCGGTGGACGGCACGGCCACTGAAAGCACCAGCGTCTGCGGAACGGAGTTGCTGGAGACAGTCAGATTGTTTACCACTTGGTCCCCTGTATTGGTCAGCACTCCATTGTTGTTGTAGTCGATCCAGATACTGAGGTAGGCATTGGAACCGGTGTTGTTAAACACGGGCACACTCAACGAGGCGGTGGCACCTGCGATCAGTGCTGGCTGAGTCAGGTCTTCGTCATCAGGATCTCCTGTCCCGGTTGAATTGGCAGCACTGGAAGCCTCGGCATCGGTGGCCGCAGTGCCCATGAAAAGCGTGGTGCTAGCGGTGGTGCTGGCTGAACCAAATCCGGAGTAGTCGCCATAGTCGGCCGCGACAATGGAGGAAATCGCCGCCGCCCAGCCTGAAGAAGTCAGGCCACCGTCGGAGACAAACTTGAACGTGAGGCTGCTGCTTGTGGAAGTGATTGTGCTCGGCGAGGTAGTGCCGCTGAAGGGGCTGCCGAGGATTTGCGGAGAGGCCACGGATGTACCGTCATAGATGTAAAGATAGTC
This sequence comes from Verrucomicrobiaceae bacterium, assembly GCA_028293175.1. Classification (GTDB taxonomy): domain Bacteria; phylum Verrucomicrobiota; class Verrucomicrobiia; order Verrucomicrobiales; family Verrucomicrobiaceae; genus CAINXC01. The sequence goes on from JAQGPI010000003.1 coordinate 1,623, forward strand.
GAAACCGGACTCTGTGGAGAAGCTGTTGAAGATAAACCGCAGCTTGTTGGCAGTACCCGACTTGAAGGACACCGTGTAGGTCTCACTGTTGCTATAAGATCCCCCGGCGCCGCCTGAATCGTTGAAGGACCCTGCGGTGGTAGTGACGGTAGTCCCAGTCACCGAGCTGATGTTGTACGTCTGGGCAAAGGTTTGACCCTGTCCTAAAATTAGCCACGCCACCATCGACAAGACAGCAATCCCCAATCCCCTGCCTAGGCGGGAAAGAGAATGTCTCCTGAGGGAGGTGTGGGGATAGGACGACATGGGGAGCGGTCGCAAAAGCGATCTTCAACGTTACATTACTCGCATTTCGCAATAAAAATCAAAGTTATTTATGATTTCCATAATTATTTACGCATGGATGCTTCAGTCGTGGGAGCAGGTGCGGGCATCAGTTCTGGCTAATGAACGTTTTGCCGCACGGTTGCGGAGCGCAGATTGGAACTCGGTAGTCCTCGACTTCCCCGCTGCCGGAGACACCTCCTACGCCTGGGCTGCCGGTGGAAGTGAGCCTGAAGCGCGCGCCGATGTTGCCGATGAAGGCATCGACCGGCACGGTCAAAGTAATGTCGGTGTTGGCAGCAGTCGTACCGGTGGCAATCACCATGTTGTTGGCCACCTGCTCACCAGCCTCCATGGTGCCGTTGCCGTTGAAGTCAATCCAGCCATTGAGGTAGGCAGGAGCGCCGCTGTTGTTAGTGACCTTGACCGTGATGACGGAAACAAGGCCCTGAGTCATCGGTGAAAAGATCACGCCGTCTTCATCATCCACGCCGCTGGCATCATCAGCCGTGGCCGTCGCATTGGTCACGCCTGGAGCGTCGGCATCGGTCACCGCCGTGCCCATCTTGATGCTCGAATCGATGATGCTGCTGGCAGAAGGCAGGCTGGCAAGGTCACCGTAGTCCACCGCCACAACCTGCAACTGATAGCTGCGGGTGGCCGAACAGCCGTAGCGATCGGAAGCCGTGAACACCAAGGTGGCCGTGGTGGGCGGATTGGTAATGGTGCCGCTGAGCAGACCAGTGGCGGAATTGAAGTTCAGGCCCGTGGGCAGCGTGCCGCTGGTGAGCGACCAGGTATAAGGCGCGGAGCCGCCCGAGGCATTGAGCGTCTGGCTGTAGCCAGGAGCATACTGGGCCGCGACGGCAAAGGAGGCGGGCGAGATGCTGATGGTGGGACAGGTGATCGAGAAGGTGTAGTTCTGGGTACCGGCACAGCCCTGGCCATTGGAAGCCTGAACCGTGATGGTGGAAGAGACCGCAGGAGCGGTAGGCGTGCCGCTCAGTACACCCGTGCTGCTGTTCAAGGACAGGCCAGCGGGCATCACGCCGCTCTGAAGGCTCCAATTCCATACCTGCGCAGGAACATTGGTTCCGGCCATCGAGGCGATGAAGGTCTGGCTGTAAGGAGTGCCCACGACGCCGTTCGGGATGGTCGATGGCGTGATGGTGATTGGCGGACAGTTAATCACCAACTGGTAGCCACGGCCGCCTGGACAACCGCTATTGTCGGTAAGCCGAACGTTAAAATTATAAGCGCCGGGAGCCGCGGTGGGCGTGCCGCTAAGGGTGGCGGTGGCAGGATTGAAGGTAAGCCCGGCTGGCAACGGCGTAGTGGAATCGATGAACCACTGGTAAGGCGTGCGGCCGCCCACGGCGCTGAAGACTACAGGCGTCATAGCGGCATACTCCGTCGCAGGAGGCAGCGGCGAATCGGGGGAGATCGTAATGACCGGGCAACCGACAGCGATGGTGTAAGTGGCATCGCCCGTACAGCCATTCTTGTCCGTAGCACGGATGGTGAAGGTGGCGCTCTGCACTACTGTGGGCACACCCGCAAGAGAGACAGTGCTAGGACCAGAACTGGTGAGTGTGAGTCCGGTAGGCAGCGCCCCTGTAAGTACCTGCCAAGTGTAGGGAGCGGTACCGCCGCTGGCAGTCAAGGTGGCGCTGTAGGTGGCATCCTGCGTGGTATCCGCCACCGAGCCGGCGATGATGACCGGCGGACAATCGAGCAGCAAGGTGAAGCCCTTCGTTGCCGAGCAGCCGGTGGCATCCTGCACCTTGATGCTAAGCGGGAATCCGCCAGGAGCGCTGACTCCAGTAGGCGTACCACTAATGACACCGGTAGTGGGGTTCAAGCTCAGGCCATCAGGCAGCACACCCGAGGCGAGGCTCCACGTATAGACTTGTGGAGGAACCGTGGTGCCACTGGTGGTGGCGGTCAGCGTCTGGCTGTAAGCGACATACTGCGTGGCATTGGCCAGAGTGGCGTTGTTGATGGTTATCACTGGGCACAGGACTGTTATAGGATAGGCGGTGTCCAAACGGCAGCCGAGTGCATCAACCGTGCGGATCGTCACATTGTAGGTGCCGGGAACAGCGGTGGGCGTGCCGCTGATGGTACCGCTGGAGGTCATGGAAAGACCGGCGGGCAGTGAGCCGCTTTGAACTGTCCACAAGTAAGGTGCGGTGCCGCCAGAAGCAGTCAAGGTGGTGCTGGAGGCCGTGTACTGGGTGACCGCAGCAAACGTGGCAGGCGTGATGGTGATGGTCGGGCAGGCACGGAGGCCAAGGTCGATGGTGTTGTCGACCTCGCAGTTGGTCAGGGCGAAGATCATCGTATTGATGATGGTACCGGCGAAGCCTGGCTGGCTTACAGCATTGCTGTCGTTGTCCACGCCGTTGTCGATGGAAACCGCGACGCTGCTTGGCAGGACATAAGTAGGACCGGGCACCACCGCGATGAAGTAATTGCCGGGGGTGTAAAATTGGAAACCATAGCTGCCGTCAGAGGCTGTGGTCGTGGTGGCCACGACCGTATCGGCAGCCGTGCTGGTGCCGCCCACGGCATTGTCGCTGCCCGGATTCATGAGCTGAACGGTGAGACCGCTGATGCCTGATTCACTTGCGTCCTTGATGCCGTTGTTATTGACATCATTCCACACGAGATTGCCCACCCGCACACCGCTGTAGAGGCCGAAATCAACGGTGAGGTTGGTGTTAGGATCAGTGTCACCATCGGTGATGGACTCGCCGTTTTCCGTCAGCGCGATGAGCGGGCTGAACAGCGGAGCACCAAGGGCGGACTGCGCCCCGTTGTTGTCGTTGTCCACGTTGTTGTCCAGGGTCACTGGCGTACCGCCGGTCTTCAGGTGAGTGGATGGCGGTGTCACCTTCACGAAGTAGGTGCCGGGAGGAATGTTGGTGAAGGCATAAGCACCGGAGCTCGATGTCACCTGGGTACCGCCCACCTGCACATCATCCGCCGTATTGACAAGGTTGTCAGTGCCCGGGCGGAAGAGCTGAACCGAAGCGCCTGCGAGGCCGGTATCGCCCGCATCGAAGATACCGTTGTTGTTGCAATCGCTGAACACCAGATTGCCGATGCCCATGGTCTTGACGTTGAAGGGATAGCTGATGCTTGCCGTGCAATTGTAGCGATCTGTCGCGCGGATCACCAGCGTGGTGCTGGCAGTGGCGGAAGGAGTGCCGCTGATCACACCGGCATTGGTGTCAAAGCTAAGACCGGCGGGCAGCGTGCCGCTGGTGATGGCAAAGGTGTAAGGCGAATTGCCACCGGAAGCAGTGATCGTCTGGCTGTAAGCACCATTGACGAAGGCCGTGGGCAGCGAGGCAGGATTGATGGCGATGGTGGGGCACACCATGTTGATGCTGTAGCTGGCTGTGCCGGTGCAACCCTGGGTATTCGTGGCGCGCACGGTGACCGTTGAGGAAGCCGCCGCAGTCGGCGTGCCGCTGATCACTCCCGTAGAAGCGCTGAGCGAGAGCCCGGCAGGCAGCGTGCCGGTGTCGAGGCTCCAGTTCCATGTCTGGGCAGGAACGGCGGTACCAGAAAGCGTGGCGGTGAGTGACTGCGAGTAAGCTGTGCCCACGGTGCCGGATGGCAGCGAGGCGGGTGTGATATTCACCGGCGGGCAGACCACGGTCAGCGTGTAGGCCTTGCTGCCAGGGCAACCGGAGTTGTCCACCAGTTTGATGTTAATCGGATAGTTGCCTGGAGCGACGGTGGTGGTGCCGCTAAGGGTCGCTGTGCCAGCGTTGAAGCTCAGCCCCGCTGGCAGCGGCGTGGCGCTGTCGATGCTGAAATTGTACGGTGCATTGCCTCCGGTGGCGGTGAAGACCACTGGGGTCATGGCATTGTACTGGGTGATCGTGGCCAGCGAGGCGGGATTGATCGTGATGACCGGGCAGCCAACGGCAAGCGTGTAAGCCTTCTCAACCAAGCAGCCATTCACATCCGTGGCGCGAACGGTGAAGGTGCGGCTTTCAATGGCGGTCGGCGTGCCGCTGATGGTGCCGGAACTACTGCCAAGGCTGAGGCCTGCGGGCAAGGTGCCTGCCACAGCCCAGGTATATGGAGCGGTGCCGCCGGAGGCATTCAAGGTAGTGCTGTAAGCGGTGAATTCCGTTGGCGCTGGCAGCGTGGCTGGGGCCATCGTGACGGTAGGGCAGGCCAGGACCAGGGTGAAGCCCTTGGTGGTGAAGCATCCGCCAATGTCCTGCACCTTGGCAGTGAAGTTGTAGTTGCCCGGCATAGCAGAGGCGGAAGGCGTGCCGCTGATGATACCACTGCTCGAATTGATGGTTATACCCGGAGGCAGTGCGCCGGAAGAAATGCTCCAGACATAAGACTGCGCTGGCACACCCGTACCGGACGTGGTGGCGGTCAGCGTGGTGCTGTAAGCAACATACTGCGTACCAGAGGGCACGCTGGCATTGTTGATCGTAATGAGGGGGCAGTTGACCGTGACGGCCAGCGGCTGATCCAAACGGCAGCCGTTCACATCAATCACCCGCAGCGTGATGTTGTAGGTGCCAGGAGTGGCCGTTGGATTACCAGAGATCGTGCAAGTGGTGGAGCTGGTGGTGGTAAGCGTGAGGCCCGTTGGCAAAGTGCCGCTGATCACGGTGAACGAGTAAGGCGCGGTGCCTGCGGAGGCGGTGAACAACTGGCTGAAGGGCTGGTACTGAGTGGCAGCCGGAACCGTAGTGGGCGAGAGCACCAGCGGAGGGCATTCGCGCAGGCCGATGTCGATGGTGTTCTCCACATTGGTGGTCCCACTCGAGCCCGCTTCCTTGCACGCGGCAAGGTTGAACACCATGCTGTTGATGACTGCGAGATAACCACCGGGCTGGGTGCCGTTGTTATCATTGTCCACGCCGTTGTCGAGGCTCACGGGCGAACCGCTCACCATCGGATACAAGGCGGTTGGCGTCACCCGCACATAGTAGTTGCCTGCGGCCAGAACGCTGAAGGAATAGAGGCCAAAGGAATCGGTGGTGGTCGTAACCACAACACTATCGGCGGCACCGCCAGAGCCGCCCACGGCATTGTCGCTGCCGGGGTTCACGAGTTCCACCGTGATGCCAGCCACACCCGCTTCACTTACGGATTGATAGATGCCATCGCTGTTCAAATCGTTCCAAACCAGATTGCCAACGGTGAAGCCGGTCCAGAAGCCGAAGTCCACGGTCCAGTCGGTGTTGGTGTCCGAATCACCGTCATTGCTTGGCTCTGCAGCGTCCGCGAGGTTGATGATCGGGCTGTAGGCCGGAGTGTTGGCACCAGCAGGCTGGGAGCCGTTGTTGTCATTGTCCACGCGGTTGTCCGACGTGACCGGTGTGCCTCCCGTGAGGCGCCAGCCCGCAGGCGGATTGACTTTCACATAGTAATTGCCGGGGGGGATGTTGGTGAAGTTGTAAGTCCCCGAGGCCGAGGTGGTGAAGCTGCTGCCCACGGCCACGTCATCTGCTGTATTGACAAGATTATCAGCACCGGAGCGATAAAGCTGGACGACAGCACCAGCGAGACCAGTTTCGCCCGCATCCCTGATGGCGTTGTTGTTGCAGTCATCCCACACGAGGTTGCCAATGCCCATGGTCTTGATCACCAAGGAATAGATCGCGCTGCCTTTGCAACCATACCGGTCCGTGGCTTCAAGGGTGAGCGAAGCCGTTCCTGTAGCAGTGGGTGTGCCGCTGATCACACCTGTATTGGTATTGAGCGACAAGCCACTTGGCATCACACCAGCGATGACCGCCCAAGTGTAAGGGCTAGTGCCGCCGCTGGCAGTGAATGGCTGGCTGTAAGCGCCGCCAACATAACCGGTGGCCATCGTTGCTGGCGAGATGCTGACGACCGGACAGATTGTGGTAATGGTGACTGCCTTGGTGCCGAAGCAACCCTGGCCATTGGTGGCGCGAAGCGTAACGGTCGCGGAAGTAGCGACGGTAGGCGTGCCGCTGATAACACCAGTGGAGCCATTCAAGCTGAGTCCGCCGGGCAGCGTGCCAGCATCAACGCTCCACAGCCAGGACTGCACCGGCACGCCAGTGCCCGAAACGACGGCGGCCAGAGCTTGTGAATAGAAGGTTCCCACTGTGCCATCCGGCAGAGGTGTGGGAGTGGTGATGGTGACCGTGGGGCAATCAATGGTGATGCTATATCCTTGTGATCCAGGGCAGCCGCTGTTGTCCACCAGCTTGACGTTAAACGTATAGACACCAGGTGCAGCGGTTGGCGTGCCATTGAGGCTTGCCGACGAAGGGGTAAACACGAGGCCCGCTGGCAGCGGCGTGGCGGAATCAATGCTCCAGGTATAAGGTGTGCGACCGCCCACCGCAGTGAAGTTGACCGCGCTCATCGCGGTGTACTGGATGACATGGGCCAGAGGCGACGGCGGACTGATGGTGATGATGGGGCAGCCCACGGCGATGGTGTAGCCGTGGTTGACTGTGCAACCATTCACATCGGTGGCCTTCAGGGTGAAGGAGGCGCTCTGCACCACAGTTGGCGTGCCGCTAATCGTTGCGGTGGTGGCGGTCGAACTGGTGAGGACAAGGCCCGTGGGCAACGTTCCGGTCACCACAGCCCATGCGTAAGGCGCGGTGCCGCCGGCAGCCGTGAAGGTGGTAGTGTAAGGCGTGTCCTGCGTGGCCGGGCCAGGGTTGCCAGTGACAGTGATCGGCGGGCAGTTCACCACCAGCGTGAATCCCTTGGTCGCGGCGCATCCATTGACATCCTGCACCTTAACGGTGATGGCGAAATCACCAGGAACGGCGGCAGCGGAAGGCGTTCCGCTAATGACGCCCGTAGAGGGATTGAGCGAAAGTCCGGCTGGCAGCGTGCCACCGGCAATGCTCCAGACATATACCTGTGCGGGAACGCCGGTGCCGTTTGTCGTCGCCGTCAACGTCTGGCTGTAGGCCGCGTACTGAGTAGCATCGGCAAGGCCGGGATTGTTGATGGTAATGACCGGGCAATTGACGGTGATCGAGTAGCTTTGATCAACCAAGCAGCCAAGTGAATCACGGGCCCGCAGGGTGGCCGCATAGTTGCCCGGAGCCGACGTGGGATTGCCTGCCACCGTCGCCGTCGTAGCATCGCTGCTGGCAAGTGTGAGACCGGCAGGCAGGGAACCGCTCGGCACCGTCCACAGGTAAGGATTCACTCCGCCAGTAGCGGTAAACGTGGTGCTGGTGGGCGTGTACTGGGTGAGAGCCGGAAGGCTGATCGGAGTGAAGGCGATGACCGGGCAGGCGCGCAGGGCGACGTCGATAGTGTTGTCGATTTCGCAGCCGCTGAGGTTGAACACCACGGAGTTCAACGCCGTGCCCGCTAGGGCTGGCTGGCTCACGCCGTTATTGTCATTGTCCACGCCGTTGTCGAGATTCACAAAGGTGC
>JAQGPI010000007.1 GCA_028293175.1 Verrucomicrobiaceae bacterium
ACTTCAGTGCTTGCCTGGACGGCTGATAATACCCGGCCCGAGCGGCAGGGTTATGGGCTGTGCTTTACGGCCGAACAACTCCACAAAATCGGACGCGATGATTATGCCATGGGTTTTGTCGAGGCTATCATCCAGCTTCAGCCGAAGCATCCCAAGGTCAGCGATGCCATGCGCCTGGCCATGCAGATCCATGGTGCCCTGCGATGCGACACGCGCGTAATTGAGCTGGCCGAACTCTGGAGGAAAGATTTTGGCGGCGGTGGTGAATCCGTGGTCGATTTTCTCGTCGGCATGATCCAATTCAGCCGTGGCGAGTACCGCGAGGCGCTGAGTTTTTTCGCGAAAGCGGCTGATTTGGAAGGTGATCTCACTCGCCGCCGCCGAGCGCTCTACAATGCCGCCATGTGTGCCGTGAAAGCTGGTGAAAAAGCCGTGCTTGCCTCGCTAATGACGCAACTGGCACAGTCAGCACCGGCAGGCGGGTCAGACAAAAAGGCCGGTGAAACCGTCGCAGATGTGGAGCTAGACCGCGCGCTGCAACTGGCTTCCAAAGTTGATCCTGCTGCTGGCGAAGAACTCGCGGCCTTCGTCAAGAACCATGGCGGCCATTCTCGCTGGGCGGAGGCGCAGGTGGCGCTGGCGGAATTCAGTCTTCTGGACGTGCCGCCGCGCATCAAACCCGCCACTGAAGCCCTGGAGGCCGCTTCCAAAAGCAAGCACGACAACACACTGCAAGAACGAATCGACTACGTTCATCTCTGGCTGCGGGAAGCAACGCAAGACCTGCCAGGAGTCGCTCGCGCCGGGCTGATATTCATTGCAGCTTGGCCCAATTCCTCACGGCTGGACGAGGTGCGCATGAAAGTGGGTGAAGCCTACTACCGGTTGGAAAACTTCCTCAGCGCCCGCACGCAGTTCGAGCTTCTGGTCAAGAACAGCCCTGACTCTCCCTACGCAGACACCGCCCTCTACTTCGCCGGCAAGGCTGCCATGAAACTGGGCAGTGTGGGCAGTGCTGAAGGGCTCAATGCCGCTATCGCCACGTGGGAAGAATTGTCCCTTCGGGAAGGCCCTCTCGCTACTGCAGCGCGCCAGCAGCAGGCCATCGCCAAGCGCCTCCAAGGCAACAACGCGGAAGCCCTGAAGCTGCTGGATGATCTCCTGGAAAACCCGAACACTGAGGACGGCCAGCGCTTCGGCATTCAATGTGACAAGGCTGAACTGCTGGTCAGCATGGGCCGCAAGGATGCCTCCCATTTCAACGAGGCGGTGGCCCTGCTGCGTGAAATGCTCAAGGACAAGACCCTGCCGCTCGTGTGGTCTGCCCGGGCTGGGGTTCTTCTGGCCCTGGCACTGAAGGATCAAGAACACAATGCCGAGGCATTGGAGGCCTGCTACGACGTGGTGACCAACGGCACCAACTTCCTTTCCCAGCCCTCGACCCCCACCGAGTACCAGTGGTTTTACCGCGCTGGCTTCTTGGCTGTTGATTTGTTGAAGGAAGACCAAAAGTGGGAAGCCGCCGCCAAGATGGCTGAAAAGTTGGCCCGCACCGGTGGCGAAAGGGCAAAAGAGGCGGCTGAAAAAGCCAGTGAAATTCGGCTGAAGCACTTCCTCTGGGACGCTTCAAAGTAACTCGTCCAACCGAGTCGTTGCACAACGTCGGGAAGCCTCTACACTCGCGGCTCCCCCAAAGTCATCCAATGAGCCACGTTAAACTCTACATCCCAGGTCCTGTCGAAGTTTCAGCCGCCACTTTTGCGGCAATGTCCCAGCCGATGATCGGCCACCGCGGCAAGGGCTTCTCCGACCTGTACGCGGACATCCAGCCCAAGCTGCAGTCCCTCTTCGGCACCAGCCAGCTCGTCTTTCTCAGCACCTCCTCCGCCTTCGGCGTGATGGAAGGCGCGATCCGCAATCTGGTCGCCAAAAAAGTCCTCAACTGCTGTAACGGGGCCTTTTCCGACAAGTGGTACGATGTCTCTCTGCGTTGCGGCAAGCAGGCCGAAGCCCTGAAAGTCGAATGGGGCCAGCCCATCACCGCCGATCTCATTGATGCCCGTCTCGCCACCGGTGAATTCGACGCCCTCACCCTCATTCACAATGAGACCTCCACCGGCGTGCTCAGCCCGCTGGATCAGATTGGCGCGCTCAAGAAAAAGTACCCGGATGTGATGTTCATCGTCGATTCCGTTTCCGGTTTCACCACCGTGCCGGTGAATTTTGATGAACTCGGCATCGACGTACTGCTCACCGGCAGCCAGAAGGCCTTTGCCCTGCCCCCCGGCCTCGCGCTTTTCACCGCTTCCGCCGCTGCTTTTGCCCGTGCGGAAACCATCAAGGACCGCGGCTACTACTTCGACTTCATCGAGTTCCGCGCCAATGGCGAGAAGAGCATGACGCCCAGCACACCGTGCATCTCGCTGATCTACGGTCTGCAACATCAGGTGAACACCATCTTCGCTGAAGGCGTGAAAAACCGTTTTGCGCGTCACGAAAAGCTCAATGGCATGGTGCATGATTGGGTGCGCCGCCACGGCTTCGAGTTCTTTGCTCCCGAAGGCTACCGCTCCAAGTCGCTTACTTGCGTGCTCAACAATAAGGGCATCGACGTCCCGGCCATGATCGGCCTGCTCAAGAAGAACCACAGCCTCATCATCGATGGCGGCTACGGCAAGCTCAAGGGCAAGACCTTCCGCATCTCCAACATGGGCGATGAAACCGAAGCCAGCATCGGCACGGTCATCGCAGCGCTGGATGATTCCCTGGCCAAGCTGTAACACTCGTATCACACCATCTCATCATAAAGAGGAGGCAGCGATGCCTCCTCTTTTGCGTAACCGGCGGGCCAGCGTTTTTCATCTCCTGGCTTCCGACTTTTGTCTCCCTAGAAAGCTTGAAGCCGGAAGCTAAAACACCGAAATAACCTCTTCCCATGCCCCCCACCCTTCACGTTCAGGACATTCATTTTCGCCGGGGCCGCGGCATTCTGCACGGCATCACCTGGAAGGTTGAGCCAGGGCACCATTGGTGCGTTTTGGGCCCCAATGGCTGCGGCAAGACTTCGCTCATCAACATCATCACCGGCTATGACTCCGCCACCTGCGGCAGCATCGGCGTGGATGGCTCCATCTATGGCGAGGATGACTGGCGAGAAGTGCGCAAGCGCGTGGGCCTTGTCGCCAGCACACTCACCACTTACCTTGAAGCCAGCGAGCCGGTAAAGGATGTGATTTCCAGCGGCCGCGATGCGAAGATCAATCTCTGGGAGACCGCCTCCGATCAGTTGCACAAGGAAGCCCGCAAGCTGCTCAAGCGCATGGGCTGCGGCTACATTGCTGACTCACTATGGGGCGTGCTTTCGCAGGGTGAAAAGCAAAAGGTGCTCATCTGCCGCGCACTCATGGCGAAGTTCCGTGTGCTCATCCTTGACGAGCCCTGCGCCGGACTCGACCCCGTGGCACGCGAGCATTTCCTCGTGTGGCTGCAGGAACTGTGCACTCGGAAAAACGCTCCTTCACTGGTCATGGTCACTCATCACGTGGAGGAAATCCTGCCCAGCATGACGCATGTGCTCGTGCTCAAGGCTGGTCGGGTGCTGGCCGGCGGTCCCAAGCAAGAAGTACTTTCCAGCGCCGTCCTCTCTGAAGCCTACGGCGCTCCTGTTTCGCTCAGCCATCGTGGCACACGGTATCAACTGAGCATTGATTGAAACAGTTCTGAAATTTAACCGCAAAAATCGCGAAGGTTGGCCGAGGAGATAAAGATGCCTCTCCTCATTCATCATGTGAGACATCCACCTTTCAAATAGCAGACATCGACGCCAAAAACCCCGGCCAACCTTTGTGATTTCGCTTTGCGGCTGCGCATCTGCGTTCTTTGCGGATAAACCTCCCTCATCCATCCGACTCCTTTTCCCATGACACGCAACGGCATTCTCGGCGGCGGTAATTTCATCATCGATTACGTTAAGACCATCGACGCGTATCCACAGCAAGACATGCTGTGCAACATCCTGCGCGAGACCTCTGCCAATGGCGGAGGCCCCTACAACGTCCTGAAGGATCTGGCGGCGATGCAGGCCCCCTTCCCTTTGGAGGCTGCGGGTCTGGTCGGCACGGATGCCAATGGCGGTTGGATTTTGCGCGACTGCACAGCGGCAGGCATTGATACGCGGCAGCTTCAGCAGACGCCCAAAGCTCCCACGTCTTATACTGATGCGATGACCGTGGAAAGCACGGGTCGTCGCACCTTCTTCCATCAGCGTGGTGCCAATGCCCTGCTGGGCGCACAGCACTTCGATTTCTCCGCCACCACAGCCAAGCTTTTTCACCTCGGCTACCTCATGCTGCTCGACGAAATGGATCGTCTGCTGCCTGATGGCCGCAGCGTCGCTTCCCTCGTTCTAGAAAATGCAAGGAAGGCCGGGCTGCTAACCACTGTGGACATCGTCAGCACTGAAAACCCTCAGTTCCGCGAGATCGCCGAGGCTGCGCTGCCCTTCACCGATTACCTCATCATCAATGAGATCGAGGCTGGCAAAGTGGCAGGGCTGGATCTCCGGCCTGATGACCGCGTTGACGTTAACGCCTGCGCCGAGGCGGCGCGTCGACTGCTTGCCAAAGGCGTCAGCACCCAGGTGGTGATTCACTTTGTGGATGGGGCGGTAGTGGCGGATAACAAGGGCGGCATCACCATTCAAGGCTCCCTTTTGCTCCCCGAAGGTTTC
>JAQGPI010000045.1 GCA_028293175.1 Verrucomicrobiaceae bacterium
CGTCACAGTTGTCAATACGGGAGCCTTGCTTGGCAAATCAGTGACAGAGATCGCCGCAGGGGTCGATCACAGTGTGGCTGTATGCTCCGACGGCACCGTGGTAACGTGGGAAAAAACGAATACGGAGGGCTGGGGAACGGAAGCTCAACTGACAGTGCCGTACCCGTAGCAGTCATTCCAAATGGTGCATTGGCCGGCAAGTTTGCAAACTCAGTGGCGGCAGGCTACGGCCATACACTTGTCTTATGCACCGATGGCAAAATTGTCGCGTGGGGATGGAATTCCAATGGCCAGCTGGGCAATGGAAGCACAACTTCCAGCAGCGTACCTGTGGCCGTGGTGACAACCGGCACGGCACTCGAAAATAAGACCGTCATCGCAGTGGCTGCAGGGGACTATTGCAGTATTGCGCTTTGCTCCGACGGCACCGTTGCAACGTGGGGAAACAACCAATTTGGGCAATTGGGAACCGGCAATAAAAACCAGTACATCACACCCATCGCCGTCAAGACAGCCTCCACAGCCCTCAGCGGCAAAACGGTAACGAAGATTTCAGCAGGGTACCAGCATGTCCTTGCCTTGTGTTCAGATGGCACCGTCGTCGCCTGGGGAGAAAACGGCCTCGGTCAGTTTGGCAACAACGGCACCACGGCAAGCACATCGGCAGTAAGCTGCCAAACAAGTGGCACTGCACTGGAAGGTAAGACGGTGACTGCGATTGCCGCAGGCGATTATCATAGTCTTGCCCTTTGTTCAGATGGCACCGTCGCAGCCTGGGGGCACAATGGCTCCGGCCAGTTGGGCGCGCCCTTCAGCGTTTCCCGTAGCCTTGTACCCATTTCACTCAACCAATCAGGCGTGCTTGCAACGAAGACGGTCGTCAAAGTGGAGGCCGGTACCACTCATAGCCTCCTGGTATGTTCAGACGGCAGTTTGGCAGCAGTTGGCGATTCCAGCTCGGGGAAGCTCGGCGTCGCGCCATTGTCCTCGTATGTCACGGGGACACCAATAACGGTGGCCACCGCAAGCACTGCCCTTGCAGCAAAAACCGTTCTCAAGGCAGTCGGCGGAAATGGGCACACACTGGCCCTTTGTTCAGATGGTTCCGTTGCATGCTGGGGGGAGAACAAGCGGGGTCAGGTGGGCAATCGCGGCCTCATGATGGTGGCGTCTCCGGTGAACGTGAACGCCTCCGGCCCACTTGCCGGCAAAACCATTGTGTTTGCTAGCGTTGGGACTTCCATTGGCATAGCGTTGTGTTCTGACGGCACTGTGGCGACCTGGGGCAACTACAATCCTACCTCATCTCCACCCGGTGGGTCCAAGGTGCCAGTGTCCGTGGAAGGCACAGGCGCGCTGGCAGGCAAAACCGTGATCGCCGTTGCTGCGGGTTCTCAATTTTTTGCCCTTTGTTCGGATGGTACTCTGACCACGTGGATTGGCACACTCCTGCCTGCGGTGGTGAACTCGGGTGTGCTTTCCGGCCGGACGGTGGTGGCGATGACAGTGGGTAACTCCCACCAGCTTGCCTTGTGCTCGGACGGTACGCTGGCTGCCTGGGGACAAAATGGCAGCGGTCAGTTAGGCAACAATGCCACTACCACAAGCAATGCTCCTGTAGCCGTTGTGAGAACAGGCGTGCTATCCGGCAAAGTGGTGACGGGTATGGCTTGCGGCTACTACCACTCCATCGTCGTGTGCGACGATGGTACCGTGGCCGTATGGGGTGGCAATACCACCGGCGCACTGGGCGACAACAGCACCACCAATAGCCTTGTGCCAATAGGCATTTACACCTCCGGGGTGCTTGCCGGTAAATTCGTCACCAAAGTAGGCGCAGCAAACACGCGTACGACCGTCGTATGTTCGGACGGCACGGTCGCCAACTGGGGCAGTCCGAATTTGAGCAAAGGCCCCCTCACCCGCAGTTCTAGTCCCATAGCAGTTACTTCGGGCGTGCTCAGCGGTCTTGCCGTGAATGGGGTGGCCTGCGGCACCGTGCATACGACGGTGTGGTGTGCAAACGGCACACTGGCCGGATGGGGAGACAATTACTCAGGCCACCTTGGAACAGGGAACAATGTTTCAACCGACGATCCTGTTGCGGCGGGTCAGGCTGCCTTGAGCGCAGGTGAGCGATATATTTTCGCCGTCAGCGGAGCGAACGCACAGCACACGCTTGCCATCGTCGCCAGTCCTCCCGCTGCCCCTATCGTTGAGACGCTTGCGGCAACATCCATCAACAGTACCGGAGCTACACTTCGTGGCATTGTCCACGGTCACGGTGAGAATGCCATAGCAGCGTTCGATTTTGGCATCGATTCTTCTTTTGGCAGTAGTATCGGCGCTTCTCCCAGTACGGTTGGCGGGAGTACGGGCACACCGGTAAGTGCCGTCCTGACGGGGCTGCAGTCACAGACCATCTACCACTTTCGAGTCAAGGGAACCAACACCTCAGGAACAAGCCGCGGAGGCGATCTCACGTTCACCACGCCAAGCACTGACGCCAGTCTGGCGGCCCTGACAGCCTCCACTGCGTTTTCCCCCGCGTTTGCCGCCAGCACGCTGGCCTATTCCACCTCAGTTGGTTTTTCGGTGAACAGTCTGGCTCTCACACCCACCACAACCGAGCCGCATGCCACCCTTCAGGTGCAGGTGGGAAGCGGCAGCTTTGTCTCCGTCTCGTCAGGCTCGAGCACCGGCAGCCTGGCGCTGGAGACGAACGGCGCGACCGTGATCCGGGTGAAGGTTATTGCAGAAGACGGCAGCACAACGAAGACATACGTCATTACCGTCGCGGCCAAGACGGCATTCCAGCAGTGGCAATTGGCGAACTTTGACGCTGCCCAGGCCGGAACCGGGCAGACAGAGGACTTCGATGGCGACGGCCTGCGCAACCTGATGGAGTTTGGTTTCGGCACGAATCCGACCGCGTTTACCAAGGCGGGACCGCTGAGTTACACCGGCAATGTGATCACGCCCGGCGGCATCACTTCTGAAGTCATTGCAGGCGTACCCATGGCAGAGTTCATCCGGCGCAGCGACTATGTTGAAGCAGGCCTGACTTATAAGGTGGAGTTTAGCGCCAAGCTCTTGGCATGGGAAACAATCAACGTGGCGCAGACGGTACTGGCCACAGATGGAACCTACGAAGTGGTAGGCATGGCCTATCCCAAGCTGGCCGATGGCAGCCGGTCGAAGTTTTTCCGGGTGACGGTAAGTGTTACGCCGTGAGGCTGAAACAGCTTCGTTGAACGGAAGCCCCAGTCCATGACTACCGACGAACTCGCCAAGATCTTGTGGGACTACATGCGCCTGGATCATGTGCTAGAGCCCAGTGATGTAATCCTGGTACTGGGCAGCAATGACCTGCGAGTGGCTGCGCATGCGGCGGATCTCTATTTGCGAGGGCTCGCGCCATGGCTGGTGTTTTCGGGCAACGTCGGAAGGCTCACCGAGGGGGTGTTCAAGAAGTCAGAGGCGGAGATGTTTGCCGAGGTAGCGATGGCCAAGGGTGTGCCGGAAAGCGCCATCTTGCAGGAGTCGCGTTCAACCAACACAGGCGCGAACATTGACTTGAGCCGGGAACTGCTAGCGGCGCGAGGCATTGATCCGCAGCGGTTAATCGTGGTCCAGAAGCCCTACATGGAGCGGCGCGGATACGCTACCTTCATGAAGCGTTGGTTAGGTAAGGATGTGCGCATGTCGTCCCCTCCCCTGTCGTTTGAAACCTACCCGACTGAGGAACTGCCGAAGGAGCTCATCATTAACGTGCTGGTGGGCGATGTTCAGCGCGTACGGGTGTATCCCGACCTGGGCTTCCAAATTCCACAGCCGATGCCGGATGAAGTCTGGGCAGCATGGGAGGAACTTGTGGCGCGCGGCTATTCACATCATTTGGTGTCCAAAAGCTAGGCTTTCATGCGTTAATGGTGGCATGCCTGACTCTGACGCCCCCAAGCTTGGTTTTTCCCGCCGCCACTTGCTGCACGCCGCTGTTGCGGGCGCGGCAGGCGTCGTGCGTCCCGCTCCCCTCCCTGCGGCTGAAGCGCGGAAGGAACGCATGTTCAACGAACCGGCACGCGATGTACCCCTGATCAATGAAGCGGATGTGATCGTGTGCGGTGCCGGGCCTGCGGGCGTAACGGCTGCTATCACAGCGGCACGTGCGGGCGCAAAAGTGCAGCTGTTCGAATGGCGCGGCTGTCTGGGCGGTGTGTGGACGGCGGGACTGCTGGGCTACCTGCTGGATTTCGACAAGACCGGCTTCGCTCAGGAATTGAATCAAAAGATGGCGGATCGCGGCATTCGCCGAGGCAAGAGCAAGAAGAGCATCACTTATGAGCCGGAGGGCATGAAGATGCTGCTGGAGGAACTCTGCGTGGATGCGAAGGTGCAGTTCCAACTGCACACGCGCGTGGCGGCGGCCTACAAGGATGGTCGCAAGCTGACCACAATCGTGACCGAATCCAAGGCGGGTCGCGAAGCTTGGCGCGCACCAGTATTTATCGACACCACGGGCGACGGTGATCTCGGCGCGCTCGCTGGCTGCGGATGGCAGATCGGCGAAGAGAAGAACTGCCCCTGCCAGCCCATGTCGTTGAATGCACTACTGGTTTGCAAGGATGCGGAAGCGTTGAAAGATTTCATTCACGTTTCTGATCCAGATGCAACGGTGGCGAAGGCCAAGGATGCTCTGCTGGCGGAGATCAAGCGCGCGGGTTTCTTCCCTTCCTACAGCAAGCCAACCCTGTGGCAGATACGCGACAACCTCCTGCTAGTGATGATGAACCAGCAATTCAGCGTGAAGCCGTTTGAGGTGGCGAAGGTGACCGAAGCAACGGTGCAGGCACGGGCGGAACTGAACAAGATCGTCAACGGCCTGCGGAAGCTAGGCGGCCCCTGGGAGGGCATTCAGATCGCCGCCACGGCGGAACAAATTGGCGTGCGCGATGGCCGCCGCATCGAGGGCCGCTACACGGTAACCAAGGATGACCTGACCGGTGCGCGCTTCGAAGACGGAGTGGTGCGGCCTACGTTTGGTGTAGACATTCATGCGCTGACAGCGGAGTTGAACAGGAAGGTGCCGATTGATAACAAGGGCATCAAGGTGAAGCCCTATGACATCCCCTTGCGCGCCCTGATCGCGAAGGATGTGGACGGTCTCATGATGGCCGGACGCTGCATCAGCGGCGACTTCATCGCGCATGCTAGTTACCGTGTGACCGGCAATGCCGTGGCAATGGGCGAGGCCGCCGGTGTGGTGGCGGCGATTGCGGCAACGAGCAAGCGGATGCCGCATGAGGTGGCCTGGAGCGAAGGCGCGGCACTGCTGGCGAAAATGTCCCGCCCGACCTAACAGACACGAGCATTTCATACATGAGTTCCATTTCCCAATCCAGCCGTCGTGCCTTTATTCAAACAGCCTTGGGCGGCTCCGTGGCCCTGCCTGCGCTGGGCCTGCATGGCGAGGCTCCCATTGCCCCCAAGGGCTTGGCGTTCCATGAGCCAGCGCTCGATCTTCCGGTGAACAGCGATGCCGATGTGATTGTCTGCGGTGCAGGCCCTGCCGGTATTTCGGCTGCAATCACGGCTGCAAGGGCCGGTGCCCGCACACGCTTGTTCGAGGTACATGGCTGTCTCGGCGGCGTGTGGACAGCAGGCCTGCTGACATACATCTTTGATTTCGACAAGCCGGGTCTCACGCGTGAACTGGTCAAGAAGCTGGATGAACGCGATGCGCGGCGCAGCAAGAATCCCAGCCGCTTTGTTTATGAGCCGGAGCCGATGAAGCTGCTGCTGGAAGAGATGTGCGTAGAGGCCGGTGTGCAGTTCCAACTGCATACACGTTTGGCGGCAGCCTATCGCAATGGAGGGCGGCTGAGCACCATTGTGACGGATTCCAAGGCCGGGCGTGAAGCGTGGTCGGCCCCGGTGTTCATCGATGCCACGGGTGACGGCGATCTCGGGGCGCAGGCGGGTTGTGCCTGGGACATCGGGCAATCCAAGGAATGCCCCTGTCAGCCCCTAACAATGAACGCACTCGCGGTTGTTAAAAACGCGAAGGCGCTTGGGCAGTACATGTCGTTCTACGCCGATGACAGCCGCCATCTGGAAGCCGTGGAGGAATTCAAAGGCGAACTCAAGCGCGCTGGTATTGAAACCTCTTATGGTCACCCCACGCTCTTCCATGTGCGCGATAATCTGGTGATGATCATGATCAATCACGAGTACGGCATCAAGCCCTTCGATGCGGCTGCGGTCACTGCTGCGACAGTGCGGGCACGCCGCGAAGTTTACACGGTCGTCGAAGGCCTGCGCAAACTCGGCGGTATCTGGGAAGAGATGCAAGTAGCAGCCACGGCGGAGCAAATCGGCATTCGCGACGGGCGGCGCATTCACGGCCGTTATGTCGTGACCAAGCAGGATCTCGTGGATGGCGCGCGCCAGATTGACGGTGTCGCCCGCGCCACCTTTGCCGCGGACATTCACGCTGCCGATCCCGAGAAGAACAAGGACGGGGCGGTGACCCATGGTGGCATCAAGACCAAGCCCTATGACATTCCTCTGCGTGCCTTGATTGCCAAGGACATCGACGGTCTTATGATGGCCGGGCGCTGCATCAGTGGCGACTTCATCGCCCATGCCAGCTATCGCGTAACCGGCAATGCCGTGGCGATGGGCGAAGCTGCGGGCGTGGTGGCGGCGATTGCGGCGAAGAGCAAACGCCTGCCACACGAAGTGGACTGGAGCGAAGGCGCCGCCAAGCTCGCTGCCATGGGGCAGCGGGTCTGATTAACGCAGCCACTCGCGGCTGACGAGCTCCCCCATCACCTGCTCAACGCATTGAGCCACGGTGTGTTCATTCGTCTGGAGAGTAAGGACGCCTGGCTCAGGCCTTTCAAAAGCACCATCGGTTCCGGTGAGCGCAGTGAGCTGTCCGGCTTTGGCTTTGGCGTAGAGGCCCTTCACATCGCGGCGCGCGCATTCGCTTGCGGGGCAGTCGATGAACACGGGCAGGAACCGTTCACCAATGATCTCCCCCGCCATGCGGCGCAGGGCCTGCGTAGGTGTGATAAGAGATGCGATGACTGGAATACCCGCCGTGACGGCAACGCGGGCGGCATGGGCTGCGCGGCGGATGTTTTCCGTTCGGTCCTCCATCGAATACCCCAGGCCGGCGCAAAGCCCTTGGCGCAGTTGGTCGCCATCCAAGCGGAGGGCAGTGATACTACGACGTGAAAACTCATCGCGCAAGGCATCCCCGATGGTGGTCTTACCTGCGCAGGGCAGGCCGAAGATCCATACGACGCCGCTCATTTTTTCAAGCAGGTCAGCACGGCAGAAGTCATGGCCTGCACACCGGTGACAAGGGATGGCTCAGCATCCGGCCGGTAGAAGGGCGAATGCAGGCTAGGCAGGGGCTGTCCCGTTTTTTCAGCTTCAGCCACCTTGTCGGGCCGCACGGTGCCGAGCCAGAAAAGACAGATGGGAATGTGATCGGCCGTCTGGCCGTAAAGGCTGAAGTCCTCTCCACCCATGGTGGGCTTGCGCAGGCGGAAATGATCGCTGCCAAACGTCGTTTTGAAGGCGTCTATGACCTTCATGCAAAGCGCCTCATCGTTCTCCACAACATGCGTGAAGTCCTGGGGGCTCTTAACTTCGGGCAGCAGTTCCTCAGGCAATCCGGCGGCAATACCAAGCCCACGGGCGATGCGCTCGATGGCGGCGAGAATCTTCTTGCGAGAAGCCTGGCTCGTGGCGCGCACGGTGAGCTGCAGTTTCACCTCATCGGGAATGATGTTGTGTTTGGTGCCGCCGTGGATGGAGCCGACGGTGACGACAGATGGCTCCAAGGGATCAAGCTCACGGCTGCGGATGGTTTGTAGGGCCAGGACAAGCTGGGAGGCGAGCACGATGGGATCCTTGGTGGCATGCGGCATGGCACCGTGGCCGCCCACGCCGTGGATGGTGATGTCGAGGCTGTCCACGCTGGCGGTCGCGCCGCCAATCGTAAGGC
>JAQGPI010000060.1 GCA_028293175.1 Verrucomicrobiaceae bacterium
CGGGACTTTTGAAGGCTCCGGTGATGCCACATTGCGCTGGCTTGCCGTGGGTGGCCTCAGCCCCACGGCGATTAACACCGAACATAAGGATTTGGAGATCCGCCGTCAGCACACGGCGACTGTGGTGCAACAACCAGCGCTCTTTTTCCTGGGCGATGATAATGTGCTGGCAGGCGAATTGCGCGGCATCAACGCCGATGAGATACAGATCAGCTCGCAGGTGGCCGAAGTGAAGGCAGTGAAAAATGAGAGCCTTCATGCGATCCATTTCAACGCCCCCAAGACGACTGCGACGGGCTTCTCCGAACCTGGCTGGCAAGTAGTGAAAGGCACGGACAGGGAGGCGCGAGTAAAGGACGGCACGCTTGTGCTTAACGATGGCGGTGCCTTTGGCCATCCCTCGATCATGTTTGGTGATGAAATCAGCTTCACACTTACGATGCCAGGTGCGTGGGGCGCGCTGGCCGTGGAGCTTTTCACAGGCGATCTAGAATCGCACAGCCGTTCCACCCGCCTGCACCTGATCTATTCAGGAGCCGACTTCTGGGCGGTGATGGAGGACACAGAAAACAACTCGCGCAGCAGCGAGCAACTGCGCAACCTCACACGTAAGGATGTGAACCTGCGGCTAGTGTTTGACGAGTCTTCCATGCTCCTCTTTGCCAACGACATGATGGTCATGTCTGCTCCGCTCAGCCAAGAGAAGCGCGATGGCGCGGGCATCGTTTTCACCCCCTCCAACATGTGGGGCAGCCCGGGGCGTGATGTGCAGATTTCGAACTTCAAAGTGAAGGCACGACCTGACTTCTTGCAGGTTCCAGCCATCACCGCGGAGGCGCGGCACCAAGCCCTGCTCGTGCCACGATTTCGTCGAGAGAATCCGCCCACCCACGCCCTGATGGCACCCAATGGAGACCTCTTGCGCGGGCGTATTGAGGAGGCGAACGGCAAGTCAATCCGCTTCCAGTCAGGTGCCGACAACGTAGAAATCCCGATAGACCGCGTGGCTGCATCGGTGTGGCTAAAGAAACCTTTGAAGGATGGCAAAGACTCGAAGGACAAGCCGATAGCGCCCGCTGTTTTACCCTACTTTCAGCCCACCCACTGGATGGTGCTTCAAGACGGTTCAAGACTGGCATTGAAGATCGAACGCTTTGAACGAGACGCCATAGTTGGGTCTTCACCCTTACTGGGCGCCTGCCGCATTCCTTCCGCCAATTTAGCCCAGCTTCGTCTGTCAGCCATGCCAGCTACGACGGCTATGACGTCGTATCGCAACTGGCAACTAGAGTACGCACCGGAACCCGTACTGCCGGAAACGGGCGGCGAATCCTCACCTTTGCTGCACAAGCCAGCGCCTACTTTTTCTCTGCCGCTGCTTGGCGGCGCCCAGTTCAGCCTGGACTCGGAAAAAGGTCATGTAGTGGTGCTCGACTTCTGGGCCACATGGTGCGGCCCGTGTGTTGCTTCCATGCCTGAAAACCTGAAGGTCATGAGCCAGTTCGATCCAGGCCAAGTCAAGTTCGTCGGTGTGAACCAAGGCGAACCGGAGCCCCAGGTGGCGAAGTTCTTGCAAACACGGGGTTGGCAGATGCTGGTGGCTATGGACGCGCAGCAAAGCGTGGGCCGCCTTTACAATGTGGAAAGCATTCCCCACCAAGTAATCATCGGTCCCGATGGCAAAGTCGAATGGGTTAATTCCGGCTTCAGCCCCGGAGCGAGCGAGAAGATGGTGGCAGTCATCAAGCGCCTGCTCGGCCCGCCCGCTACGGTGCAGTGAAGCTGCGCGACAATAGCGGACAGTAGGCCACCACCTGCTCTCTTCGCCGAACACCACACCGTTCACATTCTCAGCCAGCACTCCTCCAATGAACCTCCACCTCACCGGGAAAACCGTGGCCGTCTTTGGTGCCGCAAAAGGCATTGGCCGCGCTATCGCCCAGGGATTTATTGCCGAGGGCTGCCATGTCGTCGGCTTCGATGTCGATCCCGTCGCGGTACCTTTGTTAAAAGTTGGCGATCTGGCGAGCGGTGATGTAACGGACCTCGATCAGGTACAGTCCTTTGCCGACGGAATTGCAGAAGTAGATCACGTCGTGTATTCAGTGGGTGCGAGTTCGGGCA
Source organism: Verrucomicrobiaceae bacterium (assembly GCA_028293175.1). Classification (GTDB taxonomy): domain Bacteria; phylum Verrucomicrobiota; class Verrucomicrobiia; order Verrucomicrobiales; family Verrucomicrobiaceae; genus CAINXC01. Next base: position 2,125 of record JAQGPI010000060.1, read on the forward strand.
AAGTGGGATTTCCTTTTTGGAATGTGCCTCCCGCCGACTGGGCGCGGCTGCTCGATGTCAATCTCATCGGAGCTGTGAATGTGGCGCACGTGTTCGCCCCCAAGGTCATTGCCCGTGGAGGCGGTGGCAGCTTCCTGTTTCTTGTATCCGTGGCCGGCCAGGTCGGTTCACAAACGGATCCACCCTACAGCGCAGCGAAGGCGGGTCTTATCAAGTTCACCCAGTGCGCCGCCAAAGATCTCGCCCCTTATCAGGTGCGCGCGAATGCCCTCGCTCCGGGCATGGTGCAAACTGAACTTAATCAGTCCGTCTGGGCTGCCAGCCAGCAGCGCTTGGCCGCAGCCGACCGCAAAACTTACGAGGCATGGGCTCGGGAAAAGATTGCCAAAGTGTCGCCGCTGGGGCGCTGGCAGCAACCTGACGAATACGCCGCAATGGCCACATTTTTGGCCTCACCTCATGCGAAAAATATAACCGGTCAGACGCTCAACATTGATGGCGGGCAGGTGATGCATTCATGAGGAGAGCGCGTCACTCCCGCTTTCAGCATGAAGCCCGAACATAAAACAGCCATGAGGACGAACCGCATGGGCTGCAACGTTGCGGGCTTCCGTCCGGCTGACTGTTAAACTTTATTTGCCTCGCTTCTTAGGAGCAGCAGCGCGCTCACGCTCAAGAAGACGCTCCACATAATTGGAGAAGCTGCGGCCATCCGCCACGGCTTCACTGCGAGCCCATTCAAGCGTGTCGCCATTGATGCTGATGCTGGTTTGCCGCTCGGTTGGAGCACGCCGTCCCTGACGGGAATCTGTCGCTGGCGCTGTCTTGGCCGCCGGCTTCGCCGCTTTTTTTGCTGATGCTTTTTTAGCCATGACAGTATATCACATGATAAGACTCAAATGTCAAACACACATTGCCCGTCTTTTCTGGAGGGAGCAACACATCCAGCAGCAGATGGAGCTGCGTTTTTTCCGGGCTGCACCCGAAAAGCCGCCGCCTCCACATATTACAAAATCGTATTTTGTCTCACCTTATGGCCGCAAACATGTGTAACAAAAGCGACCCTGCACAGCACCGAGTTGCCACCCACTTCTCTTCTTCTGCCATGTCGTTCGGTTCCCTTCTCGAATGCGGACCATGATGCCGCACCGGTCTCTTACGAAATTTACTGAAAAATAAAAACATCTTCACCGGCGGCTTCATTCCATCAGACCTGCATTGTTTTAGAGCGAGCGAATACCACTGATAAGAAAAATAATTAGCTGAACATTTGTTTACATTTGTCCATTAAATGAACCATTTTTCACCCTCGCTTTCCCCGTTTAGCATTGACCTTTTGCTGAATTAGCGCAGGAAATAAACTGAACAACAGCTTCTCATTCGCTGATCGCACTCTAACTCCGTCCACACACCCCATGTACTAGCGTTCAGTAGCTGATGTCAGCGTCTCCCCCGCCCATTTCTCGCTTTAGACTATACCACCCGCGCGTGCTTTCAAGCCGCCCGGGCGGGGGGATCATTGCCAGCGTGCTTGTCACGGTGCTCGGCGTTTGCCACTCTATTGCTGTCCCACAGTCTTACGAGTCCAAAGCAGGACTCACGCCAGCTTCGGTTGCTCAGGCGGCACCGCCGGTAAAATCGGCTGCCCCGTTTCAGGATCTGGTCGGAGCGGCGGCGGAGGCGATGGCCCTCCTGCTGGCGCTTACCTTTGTATCCATGCTGCATCAGCGACGCATGCGGCGCAGCTTGTTCAGGCAGGCGCAAGAACTGCGGCGCAGCCAAGCCGTCCTCGCCACCGCCCAGCGCATGGCCGCGGTCGGCTATTGGCAGCGTTCGCTTGGCGAAAAAGAGGCGGTAACCTGCTCTGCGGAGCTCTGTCGCATTGCCGGTCTTGAGCCGTCGGCCGATGGCCGGAAACAGCTCTCACAAGTAGATTTTCTTGCTCTCGTTCATCCAGCGGACCGCGTAGCGCTGCGCCAGGGCATCGCTACCGCCCTGCATACGCAAAAGCCCTTCAATTTAACGCACCGTGTCATACGCCCCGACGGCGAAGAACGCCATGTAGAGCAGTGCGTACAAGTCATTCTTCATGAAACGACGGGCATTCCCTTGAGTATGGTGGGGACGATTCAAGACGTCACCGACCGCAAGCGCGCCGAGGATGAACGCCTGCATCAGGAAAGCCTTTTGCGGGAAGCTGGTCAGATCGCCAAGCTCGGCGGCTGGACCTTTGACCCGGTCACCAGCGAAGCCCAGTGGACGCCGGAAGTCGCTGCCATTCATGAGATGCCGCCGCAGACGACGACTCACGTCAGTGCGGGCCTCACCTTCTTTCAGGGACCTCACCGCGCGGCGCTGGAAGCAGCGCTCAAGGCAGCAAGAGAAGCAGGCACTCCCTTTGACCTGGAACTCGAACTCATCACCGCCAAGGGCAACCGCCGATGGGTGCGCGTCATTTGCAATCCCGTGGTCGAAAACGGCGTCGTTATCCGCGTTCGGGGCTGCATGCAGGACATTACAGACCGGAAGCGCATAGAAGACGAGCTGCATGGGAGCCACGAACTGCTCACTAAACTTTCCGCCCACGTGCCGGGGCTGATTTATCGGTTCCAGATGACAGCTGACGGCCACTTCAGCATGCCCTTCACGAGTCAGGGCCTGGAGGAGCTCGCTGAACTGACCGCCGAACAAGTGCGAGAGGACGCCAGTCCCGCTTTCGAATGCATCCATCCGGAGGACGCGCCAGGGGTTGCGGCAGCTATCCTGGAATCCGCTCGCAGCCTAACCCGCTTCCGCGCCGAGTACCGCGTGCAGCTTCCTCTCAAAGGCCTGCGCTGGCATTACGCCGATTCTCAACCTGAGCGGCAGGACGATGGCACCACCGTGTGGCATGGTTACATCGGTGATTACACAGATCGCAAAAGCGCCGCGGCACGCATCGCGGAGCAGGCCGCTCTATTGGACAAGGCGCAGGATGCGATCATCGTCCGCGATCTCCAGCATCGCATTCAGTTCTGGAATCAGGGCGCAATGAACCTCTATGGCTGGACCGCCGAGGAGGCCACTGACCAGCCCATTAACTCCCTTATCTACCGCGACGCGGACCCATTCTACGCGGCTCTGCAATCGGTGATGGACCGGGGCGAATGGAAAGGCGAACTGCAACAGTTGACCAAAGACGGACGTGATATTTTCGTCGAATCCCGCTGGACGCTCGTGCGCGATTCCGATGGCAATCCTGTCTCCATCCTAGCGATTAACACCGACATTACAGACAAGAAAAGGCTTGAGGCGCGCTTCCTACGCTCTCAGCGCCTCGAAAGCATCGGCACTCTCGCCAGCGGGGTGGCGCATGATTTAAACAACGTCCTCGCCCCCATCACCCTCGCCGTCTCCCTGCTGCGCGCCAAGACGGATGATCCGATGACCCACAAGACGCTCGACATCGTGGACAACAGCGCCAAGCGCGGTGCAAGCGTGGTAAAGCAAATCATTGGCTTTGCCCGGGGCACCACCGTGGAGCGAGTGCCGATGCAGATCGAAAGCTTGGTGACTGAGCAGGTGGACATCTGCACGAGCACCTTCCCCAAAACTATCTCAGTACGTCATCTGCTGCCCACCCGTGGCTGGACCTTGCAAGGGGATGCCGTTCAGCTCGCGCAGATGATCATGAACCTCTGCCTCAACGCCCGCGATGCCATGACCGATGGCGAAGGCACCCTGACTCTTTCCGTAGCTAATCTGTGGCTGGACGCCACCGCCCTCACCCATCATCCGGGTGCGGAGCCTGGTCCCTACGTACAGCTTGAGGTGACCGATACCGGCAGCGGCATTCCTGCCGAGTTGCTGCCACGCATCTTTGATCCCTTCTTTACCAGCAAGGACATCGGTCGCGGCAGCGGCCTGGGCCTGTCCACCGTGCTAAGCATCGCCCGGGGCCACGGCGGCTTTGTGGATGTCACCAGCCATGTGGGCCGCGGCACCAGCTTCCATGTTTATCTTCCCGCCTATGAAAAAGAGACGTCAGAGACAGCCGCCGTCCCTAACTCCCCGCTCATTATCCCACGAGGCAATGGTGAAACCCTTTTACTCGTGGATGATGAGGCGCCATTGCGCCAGCTCATTGAGGAGCTACTCACCTCGCACGGCTACCGTGTCATCGGTGCTAGCGACGGTATCGAGGCCCTGGCGCTATATGCCCGCGAACACCGCACAATCTCGCTGGTGATCACCGATATGGCCATGCCCCGCATGGGAGGTGAAGGCACCATCCGCGCCATCCGCCGCATCAAGCCCGACATACCTGTCATCGCCATCAGCGGCAATCGCGACCCAGCCACCATTGCTCATATCACCCCTGATTTGAAATTCCTGTCCAAGCCTTTCGCTTCCGAAGCGTTGCTGCACATGGTCGCTCACGCTTTGCACAAGCCAGGGGAGTGAGAAGGAATAGCATGGATTAGGACAAGGTAATGCAGTGGAGGACAGGTTATTGGATGGCTGAATGAGAAGGCCACATCTGGGGTACACACCCCATGGTCCTGCCTGCGTCGCATCGCCTATCTTCGGAGGAGCACGGCGCTTAAGTGTCGTGTCTCATAGTTAAATAGACATCAACCTCATATCCTCATCCCCATGAATATCCTTGTCATTCTCCTCATCATCCTGTTACTCGGCGGTGGCGGCTACGGTTTCAGCTCCGGCAATCACTACGTTGGCGGCGGCGCCGGCCTGCTCCTGGTGGTTCTTATCGTTTTACTGCTGACGGGCCGCTTGTAACCTGACAAGGCTACTGCGCTGTGAAGGAGCTGTCCGCAATGCGGCCAGCTCCTTTTTTGTCACCGGCTTGCGCCCGGCCGGCACAGTGGCCTTGCCACCCGTGTAGGGGCAGAGTTAAATGGTTCTCTTCGCCGCTCTGCGGCGTACCTTCGCTTTCTTCCCATGTCTGCCCCCCGTTCCTATTCAGCCTTGCCTGCCTCATGGCACCTCCGCCTTGCCCTGGGTGTGGTATTTTTCTGCGTCGCACTGATTTCTCCGGCCGCTGATCCCCCGGATTCTTGGCTGCCGCTGCGAGTGGCGGAGGTATCCTTACAGGCACCGTTCGCCTTTCTCCCGAAACGGGACGGGTTGTCCAAGCTGCCTACGGATATGAGGGAGCAGTTTGTCTCGTTTGATATCTACGAAAGCGAGACCACCGGGGCCTTGCCCATGGCGGTGAACTTGGTGCGCATCCAGTACAAGGATACGGCCCATGTGAACGTGGACGGCACCTGCAAAAGCTCATTGCTCGCTGTGGCCGAAACCCAGGGAGACAAGGATGTGACGTTCGACAAGAACTCCATTAGGCTCGATGGACTCGATGCGCGTCGGGTTTTTTATAACGGTATCGGCCGCGGTCGCCCTGTAAGTGTAGAGACGGTAGCTGCCAGCCAGGGACCTGTACTTTGGTCGGTGATGGTGACGTACAACAACAAGGTGCCGCGCGATGCCGTCACGCGCCTGCTAGACTCCGTACACTTCGCTCCGCCACAGCCTGCCGCGGCTGTTCCCGTGCCCGGAGGCGTGGTCGCAGATACGGGTACAAAATGGTACATCACCAGTCTAGACGAGGTGACGCTCGAATGCCCCTTCGAATTCCCTGCCCGCAAGGATGGGCTTGCACAGGTACCCGCTGCTACCCGCGATCAGTTCTTGAGTTACGATACATGGGAGGGCACCGGCCGCCCCGCCTTGCCGTTGGAGGTGACATTATCCCGTCTCAACTACAAGGACACGGAGACCCCCAGTCTGGAACGGATCGCCCTGAACCAGATCAAGGCGCTCGCCGCTCGCACCCGCGATGACGAGAACAACATCAGCACCAGTGCCTTTACCCGCGACGGCTTAGCCGGCCGCGTGGTCCGTTACGACGGTCTGGCACGTGGCAAGCAAACAAGCACGGAAATTCTGCTCATGCTGGACGGCCAGCGTGTGTGGATACTTCAGGCCGGATGGAGCGCGGGCACGGCACCTACCATTCCCTCCCGTATCCTCGGTTCCGTACACATCATCACACCGAGCCCGGATTTTGCCATTAGCCCCATTGCTCCCGGAGAGCAACGCACACTGAAGCAGGACCTTGTCCAGACATACGGCTGGTATGAAGGCCAGCGCGCCAGCCTTGAGGCTATCGCACGAAATCTTCCCGAACTAGCCAGCGAGGCCACCCGCGCACATATGGAGTTTGAGAACGTCTTCCGCGCGGGAGCTGAAGGCGTCTCCAAGCGCCTCCAGGAACTCGCAGGCAAGGACTGGCCGGAAATGCTGGCCAAGTTTGATGAGCATTTGGCTACCCTTCAAGGAGCGCAATTCGAGCGCCAGGCGGCGATCGATTACATCGCCAAGATCCGCGAGCGCTCACGTGGTCGGATTGAAACCCCCGTTCGTGAGATGCTGCTTGCATCAACACCGGCATATGGGCAGCAGCCCGTGCTCGAATTCCGCGCCGGTTACGTAGGGTCGTATTCGACGGCGGGCGAACCCAAGGCCGGTGGCATGCGTTTCAGCGTGCAGCACCCACTTAGCTGGTCGGCCCAGCCGGCGCCCGCTCCGGATGTCGTCCGACAGTGGACATCGGATGGCGGCCATGGCAACGATCATATTCGCCTGTGTGTGGTGCCGCTGCCTACCACTATCAGCGCCAATGCGGTGGATGCCGCCTTCACCGAAGAAGGTGCGCGCAGTCTCCTTCCAGAAGGCGCGGAGTTCATTCGCTTCCGCCAGGGCAAGCTCCATGACCAGCCGCTTGGCATTGTGAATTTCATGGTGAACCAAACCGCCGCTGATGGCACTGCCCGCTCGCTTCGTTGCGTCATGTATTACTTCATCGCCCCTGGCAAGCTCATCAGCATGCAAGGCCTTGTCACTTCGCCACCAAACGCCTCCGCAGCCACCAGGGAGGATCGCTTCACGAGGGTCGAGCCCCTGTTCCAGGCGGTGATGGGATCCTTCATGTGGCAGTGATACAGGCCTCCCCCTCGCTCGCTCAGAGCATGGTCCTTTTTACCAGTCTGCCTGTATCAGCTTCGAATTGATACACTATCCTATCGATGGTCTTCAGTCTGAAAATTCCTGCCGCATCGAGCAGGGGTTCTGCTTCGAGATCGCGGTCCACCCGTACTGTCCCGTCCGGCTTGCGGCTGTCCGAGGCTGGCACCCACAAAGGGGCCAGCCAGAGGTAGCTGTCCTTCCCGTGGCGAACCTTGTCCGGCTGCTTCACGAGATCGGCGGTGTGATACTCGCGAATCAGCACACCGTCCTTGTGGAAGGCGACAGCGAGATCAGTCTTCGAAACCGTGCGGCCACGATGCGAAGGATCAAGGCGCACGAGCACGCGGCCATCATCCGAAAGAAAGAGCTGCCGCGCATACCAGCCTTCTGCCTTCCACAACTCTTTCAAGCTGCCGTCTGAGAGCACTTCGAAGGCTGAACCATGTCCCTTACCGTTAGTCTCGGGCACCATTTTGAAGAAAAAGCGCCCGGATGGTGAGGCCGTAACAAAAGCCAAGGGAGCAGGCTCCTCCGCCCATGCCACGGCAACCACCAAAAAAACGCAGCGGACAGACAGCAGGGCGAGGCGAATCAAATCAAAACGTGGCATGAAGGGTGACCAAGTGGAAGGTGCCGGGCAGCACGTCAATGGCAAATGGGAAGCCGCTGGTCACTATCGACACGAAAAGCTCCAAGGGGCTAGATGCGCTTTTGACCAGGCGGAACCATGGCAATGAATCATCACAATACATCAATGCATGATATATTATCCCATTTCATTTTGTTGAAGCGCAGCGCCCTTCAGTCCCCAGACCTATCGGCTCTAGGGGCACAGCGCATTGTGAAATTCAGTACCTGAATAGCTGCGCACTGAACGAAGGCAGGTCGTGCCAACAAATAAACATTTAGTATGCTTCGAGATTTACCATACTTACTATATTAACAGGAAAGACGGCTACTCCTCCTTTCCTTCCAACAAAAAAAATAACAGGTACAACACATGAAAACACCGACCAAAATCCTCGCCGCTGCCATCCTCGCTTCAGGCCTTCTTGGCTTCTCTTCGAAAGTGTTCGCAGGCGCCACTGCCACACAGACGGTGACCTACGAAGTGCAAGCTATCAATGAACTTTCCGTGAGCGGTGCCACCGCCTCCCTCACCGTGAATGCAGCTACCGCTGGTTCCGCTCCAACCGCCGTGAGCAACTCCACGACGACATACGCGATCACCACCAACGAAGAAAACCGCAAGATCACCGGCGCGCTCAACACAGTGATGCCTGACGGCGTCACGCTATCCGTCACGCTTGGTGCACCCACGGGCGCCTCTAGCACAGGCAAGCAGACGCTGACCGACGAGCCAGCAGACCTCGTCACCGGCATCTCCACCCTGAATGAATCCGGCAAGTCCATCCAGTATGAACTCGCCGCGACCTCCGCAGCCGGTGTGGTGGCTTCCGCCAGCAAGACCGTCACCCTGACGATCACCGCCGGCAGCTAGTAGTCGATAACTTGGGCTCTAAAGGGCGGCGGCAAGATTCTCTGGCCGTCGCTCTCAGTCCGCCTTTACCAACCGCACGCAGCGGTCCTTCCATGAAGCTCATCATACGCCAAGCTATCGCCCTTGCAACGCTCGCCCGGATGGTCACGGCCGCCGATCTGACTTCGAGCGGTGATTGGGTGGAATCTCTTAACGCAACTAACCTCATTTCTGGCGCTGGCACCGATCTGCCATCGACCCTGGAGAGCATTTCAGGCGTCACTATTCTTTCCGTCAGTAACGAGACCGGCGCATGGCGCGTCACCGCGCGGCGCAGTTCATCAAACTGGGACAATCATCTCACACTGTACGTAAGGCGCACCTCCGCAGGCATTGGCACCGGCGGTGTCTCCGGCGGCGACGGTTATGTGGAGGTCACCGGCAGCGATTCTGAGATCTTCACGGGCAGCGATGCTCGCAGCAGCATCTCGGTTCAGTACAAGCTCACCGGTTTTGCTCACAATCTCTCGCCGTCCACCTACCTCTCTTCTCTCACCTTCACCGTCCAATAAACCACACCATGAAATCCCTCCTTACCGTTCTCGCCGCCGTTTTGGGCCTTCACACAGCACAGGCCGGGGTGGTCGTCATTGGCAATCTCGCCCGCACCGCCACGGTGAAGCCCGGCGATAACTTTGAAGGCGTGGTCTTCCTGAAGAATACCGGCGCGGAAAGTTCCGATGTGCGTCTATTTCAGACCGACTACACTTCTCAGGCCGATGGCAGCAACGATTACGGCACGCCCGGCAGCGCGCCGCGCTCCAATGCAGAATGGATCACAGTGTCTCCAACCCGGGTACGCCTCATGGGTGGCGAAACCCGGCCCGCGCGCTACAAGGGCCGCGTTCCAGCCAGTTCGAAACTTAGCGGCACCTACTGGAGCATGCTGATGGTGGAGCCGCTCGCCGCTCCCGCCGCCACGCCTGCCAGCAGGCCTGACCAAGTAGCCGTTGGCTTGCAGACCAGCATCCGCTTCGGCATCCAGCTCGTCACTGAAGTGGGCAAGGGTTCGAAGGCCAGCCTGCAGGTGCGTGACAAGCGCCTCGTCTTCAATTCCGACGCCGCCAAGCGTAGCTTGGAACTAGACATCGGCAATGATGGCGAGCGTCTACTCATCCCAATCATGAGCGTGGAACTATTTGATAAGACCGGCGCTTCCGTAGGCCGCTTCGATGCCGGCCGCGCCCGCATCTATCCCGAATGCTCCGTGCGTGCCAAAGTAGATCTCTCAGATATTCCCATGGGGAAGTATGCAGCCATGGTACTGCTCGACAGCGGTGAATCCCAAGTGCTCGGTGCCCAGTACGACTTGGAAATCGCGCCCCCAGTGCCGATGACCCCAAAGACACCGGAACTACCGGCGCTGGTAAGCACCGGCAGCAAGATCGGCAAATAATACACTGGGACACAAGCTACGAGAGGCTGATGCGAGCACGCAGTCTCGGGGTCCACTTCGCCCCCCCTCCCAGCGTTGTTACCTTCCTTCCTTGCCCCGCTGCAGCCTTCCATGGTTAACCTCTCCAGAACTTTAAGCACAAGCCTCCGGGATTCATCCATCCCACCGGGCTGCGCTTTTCTGAAGCGAGGGTCTTTTTGCCGTTTCGTGCTTACCGTTTACTTCCTCGCCATGCGCGTACTTATCGCCAGCCAGGGCGGCCTTGAGCTGCGGTCACCGTCTAACAAGCAGCTCGATGCTTCGCCAGGCCACATTGTTACTGCCAGTGTGGTAGTAGCCAATCAGGGTCGTGAAGGAGGCGAACTCAGTGACGTGATGACGCTGCCGCCAGGCTGCCTGCGCGTTGCCCCCATTGACCTGCCATTCAATCTCGCGCCCGGCGCCCAGACGGTGAGAGTGCTGGCCATCGCAGTGCCCAACAATATGCCCTCCGGCCAATGTACGCTGCGTTACGCCGTCCGTTCCCGCCAGGACCCGTCTTCCGCTGACACCATCGAGTTCACGCTCAACGTCACCACGGTGGACAAGCTAGAGTTGTTCGTAGAGCCGCTGTCCAGCCCCGTGCTGGCAGGCGACAGCTATCCAGTAAAACTGCACGTGACCAATCACGGCAACAGCAGCATCGCTGTGCAGCTCAGTAGCCGCAGCTCGCATCACTTCCCTATCCGGATCGAGCCTGCTGCCTTCTCACTTACTGCCGGCGCCACGCGCGAGCTAGTTTGCTTCGTCGATACCAGCAAGGACTTCACCCAGCACACGAGCCACGCCGTCACCTTCGATGTCGCGGCGACTTCCCTCGCAGGCAAAAAACTCACAGCCAGCCAGGCTTCTGTGGCTGAAATCATACCGCTAGTGAGCGGAGACAAGGAAAAGACCTTCCATAAGCTCCCGATCCAAACCCGCATCACCGCCATCGCCGAGACTCATCACAACGCCCAGCTGCAAGGAGAGCTCTCCGGCGAAGGCTCACTAGATGAGCAGGGCCGCCACATGATCAGCTTTCTCTTTCGCGGACCGGATATTCAGAATGCTAATCTCTTTGGCGAGCGAGACCAGTACGGGATGGAGTATCATGGCGACAATCTGGATCTTCAGCTCGGCGACCGTATCTACGCGCTCTCGCCACTCACCGAAAAGGGCAGCTTTGGCCGGGGCGCAGGCATCGGCTGGCATCAGGATGGCATGGCTGCCGGGGTCTTCACCATGAGCAGCCGCTACCGCCAGCACAATACTGACGAGATCGGCGCTTTCCTTCGGCAGGACATCACCCAGGAGCTGAGCGTCCAGGGCAGCTTCCTGCGGAAGTCGGGAGCTGATTCGGGTTTTTCATCGCTCTCCGCCTGGCGGTTGCCGCAGGACATCGCCGCCATCGAGGCGCGGTATCATCTGGGTAAGGC
>JAQGPI010000061.1 GCA_028293175.1 Verrucomicrobiaceae bacterium
TGCACCTTCGTTCAATGGTTGCCTTGGCGCGGTGGCCTCGTCCACGAGGAAGGTCCCACGAAAGATAAGCTGCTCCATACCTCTTCTATTTGCGTCCATTCTGGATCCATTTGCGGTTTAATCCTCGGTTTTCCTTTCTTCTCTCTGAATGTTTAAACCGCAAATGGAACCGGATGAACGCAAATAATACCTCCGCATACGTCAACGCGCCCGCGCTACTTCAAAAGTGTCCCGCACCCGTTCAGAACGTACGGGAAGGAATTTGAGGCCACCGGAGGCCGGGTGTATCTTACCGCCCCGCCATGCACATGCTCCCTCTGATCTTCGGTTTCCGGTTCCCAAAAGGGGAAATCCGACTGGATCCGACTGGATCCAACCAAAAATCGCGGTGCTCACGCCAATCCGACTGGATCCGAGTGGATCAAACCAAAATTGCGGCGCGCACCACCACCTCATCCGCTACTCTGACATCCTGGCTGCTCGAATCTCGACTTCGCCGCCACAGGGCTTGCCTTGCCAAGCACCACACGCCACCATCCCGCGCCCCTAAGGGGCCCTTTTCCCGCTTCCATCACTGCGCATGAATCTTGAGTCTCCCGCTGTTTCCCCTGACCGTTACGATGTCGTCGTCATCGGCGGAGCCCTTTCCGGCGGTGCCACCGCCACGCTGCTGATGCGGCACAATCCCGGCATCCGGGTGCTGATCGTTGAAAAATCGGCGCAACTGACCCGGCGCGTGGGTGAGGCAACGGTGGAAATCAGCGGCTTCTTCATGGGCCGGGTGCTCGGATTGACTCAGTACCTGAACGAGAGCCATCTGGTGAAGCAAGGGCTGCGCTTCTGGTTCAAGAACGACGAGGTGACGAACCTGGGCGAGGCCAGTGAACTCGGCGCACGCTACCTTTCGCGCCTGCCCTCCTATCAGCTCGACCGCGCCACCTTTGATGAGGAAGTGCTGGCGCGTGCGGTGAAGGCCGGGGCGGAGCTGATACGCCCGGCGAACGTGACGCGCGTGGAGTTGAACTCCGGCGGTGAGCAGGTGGTGGAGTACAAGTACGGGGAGGCCACGCGCACGGTGACATCGCGCTGGGTGGTGGATGCCTCGGGCATGGCGGCGATCCTGGCGCGCAAGAACGGCTGGTGGGTGTCCAATACGGAGCATCCCACGGCGGCTTGTTGGTCGCGCTGGAAGGGCGTGAAGGATTGGGATGGCCGCGAGCTAGCGGAGAAGTTCCCCATGTGGTCCAAGGCTGTGTATGGCACGCGCAACACGGCCACGAACCACATCATCGGCGATGGCTGGTGGAGCTGGTGGATTCCGCTCAAGGGCGGTGATGTGAGCGTGGGCTTCGTGATCGACCAGCGGCTGGTGGATTGGTCGAAGCAAGAGGGCGACAAGCTGGGCGACCGCTTGAAGGGCTTCCTGATGAAGCACCCGGTGGCGCGCGAGATGCTGGCCGATGCGGAGTACTGCGAAGAGGACATGCACTGGCGCAAGAATCTGGCGTACTACAGCACGACTTTCTCTGGCGACGGCTTCGTGCTGGTGGGCGATGCGGCGGCCTTCATGGACCCCTTCTACAGCCCGGGCATGGACTGGATTTCCTTCACCACGAGCAGCGCGGCGAACCTGATCACGCAGCAGCGTCAAGGCAAGCCGATGACCGAGCTGATCGTGAATCACAATCGCGATTTCGCTATCAGCCATCGCCGCTGGTTTGAGTCGCTGTACAAGGACAAGTACGAGTACATGGGCGAGTTTGACCTGATGAGCCTGGCCTTCCGCCTGGACCTGAGCCTGTACTACTGGGGCGTGGTGGAGGTGCCCTTTTCGCAGGGCGAGACGGCGCTGTACGTGCCGCCTTTCTCACCGCCGAGCGGCGTCATTTTCTCCTGGCTGATGAGCACCTACAACCGCCGCTTTGCACAGATCGCGCGGCGTCGGCGAGCGACCAATACCCTAGGCCGCACGAACAAGAACCAGCGCTGCCTCATCCCCGGCTTCACCTTGGCGCGCAGCGATACCTTGCGCATCTTCCCCATGATGGCCGAGTGGATGTGGCTTGAGATGAAGGAAGGTTGGAGGAGCTGGTAGGCTCAGCCTTCGCGGTTCCGCATCGAATCCGCCACTTGGGCAAAGAAGATGCCGATGGTGGGTGCCACGCTTTCCGGCACTTCCACCTCGCGCATGCTCTGGCCCATCAACTCCAGCCACCGGTCGCGTTCTGCTTCACCAATGGAGAACGGACCGTGACGCATGCGCAGGCGCGGATGGCCGCGCTCTTCGATGTAAACAGGCGGTCCGCCGAAGCGGTAAACGATGAAGTCAGCGAGACGTTTTTCCGCGCCCTCCCAGTCGTTAGGCGGGTACATCTTGCCGATCAAATCGTCCTCACGCACACGACGGTAGAAGGCGCTGACAAGTTGGCGAATGAGTGGTTCGCCGACGGTATCGTGAAGCTGGGAAATGGGGTCCATGTAGGAAGGTCAGCTTCACAGCTTCTTGCGCTTCTGCCAGTCCTTTACCATCTCACGGAATGCCTTCACCGCCGGGTCATCCCCTTCCCCAGCCCATACCATGACCAGTGGAATGGTAGCCTGGGGCTTGAGCGGGATGAGCTTGATGGGGCTGGACTCTGGATCAATGGTTTCAGGCACAATGCCAATGCCCGCACCAGCTTCGACATACTGAAGAACGGTGCCGATGAGACTGGGGGTATGGACAAGGCGTGGTGTGACTTGCGCCTCTTGGAACGCGGCCATAATGGCATCTGCCGAGCCCGCGCCTTCACGGCGGGCGAGCATGATGAGCGGCTCGCCCGCGAGCTGCTTCCAGGGCACGGAAGCAAGCTTCGCAAAGGGATGCTCGCTCGGCACCGCAGCGCAGAACCGCTCCTGCCGCAGCAGCAGCGTGCGCAAGCCGAGAGCTTCATGTGCGAGTACGGGACGAGTGAGTCCCACTGAGAGACGGCCTTGAGACACCATCTCCCACACACGCTCCGGCGTTCTCTCCTCCAGGATCACCGTTACACGCGGATAGCTTTCACGGTACTCCTTCAACAGCGGCCCAAGGAACATCCGAGTAGGCGGGCCGATATAGCCCAGGCGAAGTTCACCCTCCTCGCCGTTGGCGGTGCGGCGAACACGACGCAGCGCATCCTCCAAACGCTCCAGCAACACACCGGTCTCGCGCAACAGCACAGCTCCCGCAGGCGTCAAGCGCGTGGCGCGGCGGTTGCGGTCGATGAGGTTCACACCCACATCGCGCTCCAGTTCCTGCACGGCCCGGCTCAGCGCAGGCTGGGCAATGCGCAGACGGCGAGCAGCCTTGGAGAAGCTCAACTCCTCGGCAACCGCTTGAAAGTAACGAAGATGGCGCAGGTCCATGACGTGGAAGGAACCTTCGCGCGTCAGGCCGCCAAAGGCACGCCGTAAGGCAAGTCTTCCGGCAGTTCCACCAGCTCGCTGATCTGGCTCCAGAGCTTGGAGAAATCCTTGTTCACATCGCCGGACAGACAGTCCGTGATCGAGCCTGCCGAGTCCGGATACCGCTTGATTATTTCCCGGAAGGAGAAGTTCGGATGATAGAAGGCATAGACCAGCTTGCGCATGTTTTCCACGCCTTCGCGGATGTACGCGCCATACGCCGCGAAGCGTTCCGGCGAGAGGTCGTTTTCGAGCAGGCCCTTGTGGATTTCCTCAGCAGAGCTCACACCGCTTTTCAGCGCCAGCATCACGCCACTGCTGAAGCAAGGATCAATGAAGGCCAGCGCATCGCCCACTAGCAAAAGACCGGGTGAGGCGCAGTGCTTCGAGTGATGCGAGTACTCGCTGGTGATATAATATTCGCCGGTGGATTCCCCGGTGCTGAGATGCTCCTTGATCCACAAGTTTTCATCGATCTCGCGGTTGAAGATAGACTTGGGATCTTTGACACCGTCACGGCTAAGATACTTGCCTTCCGCCACGACGCCCACGCTCACCATGTCATCGTGCTGCGGGATGTGCCAGAACCAGCCCTTGTCCGGAATGTAGCAGATCGTCGTCTGGCCTTCATCAATGCCGGGGAGACGGGTGGAGCCCTTGTAATAGGTCCACACCGCGACCTTGTTCAGATAAGGATCGCGCATGCGCCAGCCCTGGCGCGTGGCCATCATCGCCTCCTTGCCTGTGCAGTCTAGCGTGATGCGGGCACGGTACTCGCTGATGGTTCCGGCCTTGTCGGCGGCCTTCACGCCCACCACCACGCCGTCTTCACGGAGCAGCTCTGTCACCCGCGTTTCTTCCTTTACTTCAGCCCCCTTTTCGCGGGCATTGTCCAGCAGCAACTGGTCAAACTCCGAACGCACCACCTGCCAAGTCTGCGCCACGCTTTCACGATCATAACGGGTGTAGAAATAGAACGGCACCGATGAGCGGCCATCCGGCTGGGTGAAGGCCACGCTGTACTTCTTCACGAAGGCCGACGTCTTCATCTTCGGGATCATTCCCAGGCGCTCCAATGGGCCGAAAGTGAAGGGAATCAACGATTCACCGATGTGGTAGCGGGGAAACTTCTCGCGCTCCAAAATCAAAACCTTGTGACCGTATTCAGCCAGGATCGCCGCGGCGCTGGAACCGGCCGGGCCTCCGCCAATAATGAGGGCATCGTATTGCATGGTGTTATGAGAGCATTGTTAGTCCCTCACTACTATCTACGTGATTACACTCATAGCAAAAATCACATTTTGTTATCGGATTCATGCCTTTTCAGCATGATCAAGCAACTTCCTTTTTTCCATGTGCCTCCGCTTGTCCTTGTTGCTATAAATGAGTGCATGGTAGGAATTGATCTGGGCACGACCAACAGTCTTGTAGCGCACTTTGAGAATGGCAGCCCTGTCGTGCTGGCGAATGAATCGGGCGAAACATTGACTCCTTCCGCCGTGGCCATCGCGGAAGACGGCACTGTATTGGTGGGCCGGGCGGCGCGGGACCGGCTGGTGGCGGCCCCGGACTCTGGCCGCGCCTTTTTCAAACGCGACATGGGCACCACCACCACCTACAAGTTTGGCGGGCGCACGTGGACCCCGGTGGAGTGCTCAGCCCTGGTGCTGCGCGAAATGAAGCGCCTTGCCGAGCTGCGGCTGGGCAAGCCCGTTGACAGCGCCGTGATCACGGTGCCGGCTTACTTCCTCGATCAGCAAAGGCAGGCGACGGTGGAGGCGGCGCAGATTGCCGGCCTGAAAGTAGACCGCTTGCTCAATGAACCCACTGCCGCCGCGCTGGCCTATGGCTATCGCAATGATGCGGAGATCAATACTCTGCTGGTGTTCGACCTCGGCGGCGGCACCTTTGACGTCACCCTTTTAGAGAGCTTCGAGGGCGTGGTGGAAGTGAAAGCTTCTTCCGGCGAAAGCCGCCTGGGCGGTGAGGACTATACAGAGGCGCTGATGGAAGCCCTCATCCGCAAGCACAACTGGAAGCCGGAACCCGCCCAACGCATTCGTTTTCGCGAGCAGATCGAAAAAGTGAAGCGCGCGCTGACCACAGAGGCCAGCACGCAGATCACCATGGGCGACAAGGAAGTGGAGGTCACGCGCAAGGACTTTGGCGAGGCGACGCATGAACTTACCTTGAGGTTGCGACCCGTGGTGCGGCGCTGTCTGCGCGATGCCCAGCTAACAGCCAAGCAGCTCGACGGCGTGCTGCTAGTGGGCGGTGCCAGCCGAATGCCGGTCATTGGCGCCGTTCTGCTTGATGAGCTGGATATTGAGCCGAATCGCTCGCTGGACCCAGACCGGGTGGTAGCGCTCGGGGCAGCCGTGCAGCAGGCGCTGTGCGTGCGCGATGAAGCAGTGCGCGATCTGGTATTGACTGATGTATGCCCACACAGCCTGGGGGTGGAGATCAGCAAGATGATGAGCAACCAGGTCGATAACGGCTATTTCTCCCCGATCATTGACCGCAACACCACCGTGCCCGTGAGCCGCTCGCAGACCTACAACACGCTGCACCCTACACAGGACGAAATTCTTCTCAAGGTGTATCAGGGCGAGAGCCGGATGGTGACCGAGAACCAAAAGATTGGCGAGGTGAGGGTGACCGGCCTGCGGCACTTCCCCGGGCAGAAACATCCCGGAGTCGTGGACGTGCGGTTCAGCTACGACATGAACGGCATCCTGGAGGTGGAGATCACCATCCTCAGCAGCGGCCAGAAAGTGGCCCAGGTGTTCGAGCAGCGCCCCGGCACCATGAACAAAGCGGACATCGCGGATGCCATTGCGCGGCTGCGCCCCCTGAAATTGCATCCCCGGGATTTTCCGCCCAACCGCGCCCTCCTGGAGCGGGCGGGACGCCTGTGGTCGGATTTAAAAGGCGTGGACCGCGAAGTGCTCACCATGCTGATCGACAAGTTTGAGCGGGCGCTGGCCTCCCAGTTGCCCGAACAGATCCACAGCACGGCAGCAGAACTCACGGAGTTCGTCCGCCCTTATTTCCCCCAGGAAGAAGAATGATCTCTTACGGAATAAGAACTGGATAGGTCGTTTCGGTCGTTTAATTTGCATCAACGCCGCATGAATTCGCCTTGGACAGTTCTAGGTTTGGACCCGCAGTCAGCCACCGAAAAAGATGTCAAGGTCGCCTATGCCCGGTTGATCAAGCAGCATCGGCCGGACAGCGATCCGGAGGGCTTCCAGCGCGTGCGCCAAGCTTATGAAGCCGCGCTCGCCATGCTCAAGGATGGCAACATGTCCCGGTCTGATGACGGCGATGAAACGCAGCCGTTGTTCGAGCAAGGAGGGGAGTCGGGGCCCCTTCCTTCAGCAAGCCTTCCACCTGAACTTATCGAAGTCGAGCTTGCCATTGGCCGCGCACGTGAGGCCAACGATGAAGAGGCTCTGGCCAAAGCCATCGAAACCCTGCAACCGGTGTGCGAAAAGCTGCGCCCAGGCCGGGCCGGAGTGCTGCTGTGGCAGAAAACCTTGCACCGCGTGACGGAGGGCACGGCGGCCCTGGTCGCCGCCGCGGTGCCCATCGACCAGTTGATCCACGAGATGGAGAACGGCAGTGCCATCGTCACCCACACCGTGATCGCTCATTGGGAAAGCCGGGAGGACATGGACAAGCTGGTGGAGCTCGCTGAAGCGGTCATTGCGAATGCGGCCCTGGCCTCTCATTCGACAAAGCTGCAAAACCAGGAAGCCGCGATCGTGGCGCTTCGTCTGGGTGTGGAGACAGGCTTTGTCAAACCGGTGCTGTCCACCGTGCTGGTGCGGTTCGCCTTTCCACATGTGGACCGCGAGGCGCGTGAATCCTTGATCTCAAAGGTTGAAGAGCAAGCGGGGATCGGCAATCTCATGCCCGGGCTGCGCAAGGACCAGCAAGCCTTCTGGCACAAACGCATCCGCCATGGCAGGCAGGAATGGGATTGGAACTCCCAAGAATCGAACGATGCCCTGGACTATCTGGCACGCCAGATGCACCCGGGCTGGAGTGGCTTCGGCATCATCCAGCAAGTGGTTCCCCAGGACTGGTTTTCTCGGCTGGAGAAAGAAACTGGCCGCAGGCAAGGCGGCCCGCTGGGGCGGTTCAGGCGTGCATCCCTGTCAAGGCTTCGTCCTGTATCCCAACCTTCAGGCGGCGGGGGTAGCTGGCGTGGCTATGGCTGGCTTATTTTCATCGTGATCTCGACTTTAGCGAGGCTTGCCAGCAACAACCATCCCAGTCCGTCGTCCCCTCTTTATCATCAGTCCACCTATCCAACCAAGCATCGCAACGACCCATTTGCTGACATCGCCTCTTTCGCTCCACCGGCTGTACCAGTTCCAGATTTAAAATCTTACACCTCGCCTAGTCGTTCTGCCCTTTCCACTCAAAATCAGTTTGCCATCGCCGAGGGCTCTTACAACCGCACCTACTCCTCCACCGAGTCAAACAATCTGATCGCTTCGGATAAACGCATCGCCACTTCTGGGAGGTCTGCTCTTTCCCTCCCGCCACAGTTGACTCGCGCTGATGAGACGTACAAGCGGGCCCAGGCTGAATTTGGCGGAACGTCTGCTTCAATCGCCCCGTCTTTATCTGCTCTTCCAACCAGGAGCACATCTTCTCCTTCCTATCGTGCAAAAACCGCCAAAGAGCGCGCGGACAAACTTCGTACCGAGGGCAAGTCCTTGCAGTTCTGGTTTGACTCCGCCAACGAAATTGAAAAACAGGCGTTGGAAGCAGCCAAAGGTCTGCCCCCTGAAAAACGCAGCGAGCTAGGCCGTAAATGCCGCCAAGACCTGTACAAACTGATGACGCAAGTCCACACCAATTCGATGGATCCCGCCTACGAACCGCGGTTTCTTGATGTGCTCCTGCTTGACCCTAACACTTCCCCGGATCAACGGGCCATGGCGCTGGCTCGCATGGCCGACACCCAGACTCCTTACATTTTCCTGCCCAAGTGGGAGGAAGCTGCGGATGTAACTCCAGTCGCCGCCGGGCTAGTAGGCAGGACCGCACGCGTCTACCTTGATCACAAGGGCGGCGGTCTGCTGGAAGAAGAGCGCCAACGCTTGGAAAGGCTGGCAAAGAACTCGAATTGAGTCACCACTTTGTTTTCAACCCGCAGGCACGGGCCACGCACCAGCCTTGCTTTGCCTGCCAGAAGCCCAGCAGCGCGAGGAGGAGCAACATTACGGCTCCGATGATTGAATGCTCCCAGGCAAACCAAGCCAGTACCAGCATCAAGACGCCCCAGATGGCACGCAGAATCCGACCGACTTTGCCAATGTTGGGAGATAAGTTCATGCCAGCAATACGTGCCGAAGGCCTGGAGTTGTGCCGCAGCTTGCACAATTCCCCCTGCCGCGCACTATGACCGCCATCATGCGTGCCACGATCATCAAAGAATTTCGCTTCGAAGCTGCCCAGACCCTGCCCACGGCACCGGTAGGCCACAAATGCCGCAACATGCACGGCCACAGCTTCAAAATCGAAATAGCCTGCACCGGCACCGTCGATCCTGCTATCGGCTGGGTCTACGACCACGCGGAGATCAGCCGCGCAATGAATCCCCTGCTCGACAAACTCGACCACTCCTATCTCAACGAAATTGAAGGCCTGGAGAACCCCACCATCGAAAACATGTGTGCATGGTTCTGGCGCATCCTCGCCCCGCAACTTCCCGGCCTGAGCGAAATTGTTCTGTACGAGACGCCCACCGCGCGCTGTGTGTTCCGTGGTTTCGATGACTAGTTGCGCAACGCCAATTTGTCCCTATTTTCGAGCCCCATCACTCCACCCTGCCTCCATTCAATGAAGTCCTTCCTTACCTGCCTCCTTGCCATCGCCGCCATCTGCCTCATCGGCGCCTGCGACAGCCATTCATGGGAGCAGACCAAGGGTTTGCATGAAAAATACCAGGGCCATGGCGAACACACGGGTGCGGACCACACTGACAAAGTGCATGCAGAACCTGGTCATGGAGCAAAGTAACGCAGAGGCGGGTGCGCAAGCAGCCTCTTCATTTCTGCTGCACTTCTTCCTTCAGGCCCGTGTGGCGCTTGCGCGTCTCCTGCTTCTTCACGGCTAGGTTAAGCGCCTTGGGATCGCCCACCAGGATCACCAGTTTGCGCGCACGCGTGACGGCGGTGTAGATGAGGCTGCGCTCCAGCAGCACGTAGTGCTGCATGCTCACCGGGATCACTACGCACGGGAACTCGCTGCCTTGGCTCTTATGGATTGTTAAGGCATAGGCCAGTTGCAGCTCATCAAGCTCGCCCGGCTCGTAGTCCACCAGCTTCCCGGCATCGAAGCGCACTCGCAGTTTCACCGGCTCCGTGTCGATCTGCGTAATGAAGCCTATGTCGCCATTGAAGACTTCCTTGTCGTAATTGTTGTGCGTTTGTATCACTTTGTCTCCCACCCGATAAGTGACGCCAAAGCGCTCCACCTCGTACTTCGTTTCCGAGGGCGGATTCAGGGCCGACTGTAAATCCTTGTTCAGCGCTTGGGTGCCGAGCGTGTTGCGGTTCATGGGCGTGAGCACCTGGATGTCAGCACCGCCATTGAAACCATACCGGCCGGGCAGCCTTGTTTTCACCAGTTCGACAATCGTGCGGCGGATATTCTCGGGGTCCGAATGTTCGAGGAAGAAGAAATCGCCGTCCTTGTGCGGCTTCAAGTCCGGCACATGGCCCGCATTGATATCGTGGGCGCTGAGTATGATCCGGCTGTTCGCAGCCTGACGAAAAATCTCCGTCAACCGCACGCATGGCACCACACCGCTGCCAATGAGATCGCCCAGCACCATGCCCGGCCCCACGGAGGGGAGCTGGTCCGCATCGCCTACCAGCAGCAGGTGGGCGCCCAGCGGCAATGCCGCAAGGAATTGCGCCATCAGTGGCACATCAATCATGGAACACTCGTCGATCACAAAGAGGTCACCAACGAGCGGCTTGCCGCGATGCCTGCCCCATTGGCCCTCGCCTTGAAACTCCAATAGGCGGTGAAGTGTCTTGGCTTCAATTCCGGTGCTCTCAGCCATGCGCTTGGCTGCGCGGCCCGTGGGCGCGGCCAGCACCACTGAGACATCTTTGGCACGCACGATGGTCAGCACCGTGTTGAGGATTGTAGTCTTACCCACTCCTGGACCGCCGGTGATGATGAGCACACGATTGACCAACGCCTGCTCCACGCATCGGCGCTGGCTTTCGGCCAGTGTCTTGCCAGTGCGCTGTTCCGCCCAAGGAATAGCCTTGGCCACATCCATGCCCGGATAATGTGAGGGAGTCTCCACGAGCCGCTTTAAGGCCCTTGCGATGCTTATCTCGGCGCTCCGCAAGTAAGGAAGATAAATCATCGACCCGTGCGCGGTGAATACCTCTTCGTCGATCATGGCATCCAACTGGGGATCAAGGAGTTCTGCCGATGCGCTGAGAAGCTTGCCCCCCTTCTCCATCAACTCCTCGCGCGGCAGGCAGCAGTGCCCATTGTCCGCTCCTGCCTCCAAGGCGTGCAGGAGACCAGCGCGCAGTCGCTCAGGGGCATGCGCTTCCACGCCCATCTGCGTGGCAATTTCGTCCGCTGTTTTGAAGCCAATGCCACGAATGTCAGCCGCAAGCCGGTAAGGATTCTTACGCAGCAGTTCCAACGCCTCATCCCCATAGGTCTTGTAGATGCGCTGAGCGCGGGCGGTGCCAATGCCATGCTGATGCAGGAACATCATGATTGAATGCACGGTCTTTTGCTTCATCCAGCTCGCCCGGATTTCCAGGCGTCGCTTCTTGCCGATGCCATCCACAGCCTCCAACTTCACTGATTCGTTTTCGATGATGTCGAAAACTTTTGGACCAAACCGCTCCAGCAGCCGCTTCGCATAAGCGGGGCCGATGCCCTCGATCAGACCAGAGCCGAGATAACGCTCCATGCCTTCCTCCGAATCGGGCGGCGCAAGCTGCAGCGTGTCCGCGCGGAACTGCGGTCCATAATCGCGATCAGTCTCCCAATGGCCCTCGGCTTCAAACCGCTCCCCCGCCACCACGCGCGGCGCGCGTCCCAGCAACGTCACCTGTTCGCGCTTCTTGTCGGGCACCACCTTGAGGACGCAATATCCGGTCTCCTCCGTGTGGAACGTCACCCGCTCTACCAGCCCACGAAGCATCTCGGGCTTGGCGGGTTCGGAAGGGATGGACATGAACCCAAGCTTGAGCAGGCGGGCGATGGAGTAAAGCGCCTAGCTTCTCTTTCAGCCAGCCGCTGAGAAAGGCTTGACGGCCACCGCTTCGATTTCAAAACGCAGTGCGGGCGGCAGGCAATTAGTAATGGTCGTGCGAGCAGGAAACGGCGCAGTGAAATATTCGCGGTAGAGCTGGTTGAAGCGAGGCACATCCTCCGCATCGCGGACATAGTTGCGGGTCTGCACCACATGTGCCAGATCGCTGCCAGCGGCCATCAGCACCTTGCGCAGGTTTTCCACCGAACGTCGAAATTCGCCGTCAAAGTCATCGCCAACAATCTTCCCCGTCTCATCCACCGACGCCTGCCCAGAGACGAAGATGAGATCGCCCACCATGACGGCGGGGCTGAACGGCAGGTGTGAAGTGGGGGTATCTGGATTCTGCGGGTAGCTGACCAAAGGATGAGTCATAGCTGAAGAAGTGTATCAAGGTGCCTTCCACTCACTCGCGTGCCTGGCGAAACTGTTCTCCGCTTTCTGCAAAGCCTCATCAATGTCCTCCTCACGATGAGCGAGGCTGATAAACCAAAGGCCGCGCTCAATGGCACGGACGCCATCATCGAGAAGGCAGCGGCGCAAATGCGTCCACCGGGCGCCATCCTGGCGCTTCGCATAGTCCCGATAATCACGAATAGGGCCTTCTTCGGCACCGGGCTTTAGCATCACTGAATGGAAGACGAGGCCAGGACCTTGTGGACGCAGTGGAATGCCATGCCGATCAGCCAGTTCACGCAGGCCCTTCATTAGCTTTTGGCCCAGGTCATTGGAAGCCTGCGGATGCGCGGCACCTAGCGAAAGCACGTGATCCAGACACCACTTACTGGCCGCAAGGCAGAGCGGATTGCCATTGAGCGTGCCCGCGTGAATCACCGACCCTTCGATGATCTTTTTCATTGCCGACTGCTTGCCCACCAGAGCAGCAAAAGGCACGCCGCCACCAATGGCCTTGCCCAGGATCGTCAAGTCGGGCACGAAGCCAAGATACTGCTGCGCTCCGCCAGGACCGAAACGGAAACCCGTGATCGTCTCATCTGCGATCATGAGCATGCCTTCGCTGTCGCAAAGTTCGCGGATTGTTTCGATCATGCCCGGCACCGGCTCCAGGCAGCAGGTATTGCAGATGATCGGCTCGAAGATGATCGCCGCAATCTGGCCGCTGTGCTTTGCGACGATACGGCGCAAGTGGTCGGGATCGTTCCAGCGAGCGACTACAAAGGTGTCCAGCACCTCTGGAATCACGCCCTGGCTGGGATGGATCTTGGTGGGGGCCTCGTCATCGCCCCACTTGTCTGGCGGCGGGGCGTAGCCCACCAGCCCCTCATCTGACCATCCATGATACGAACCCTCAAACTTCAATATGAGAGGCTTGCCGGTATGACCACGCGCCAGCCGCAGTGCCGACATCACCACTTCGGTTGCGGAATTGTTGAAGCGCACTAATTCCGCTGAAGGAATCATCGCCTGCAAGCGCTCCGCCACATCAATCTCAAGCTCTGACTGAGCTGCCCAATGGGTGCCCAGACCAGCCTGTTTCGCTACCGCCTCAGCCATGCCAGCAGGGGCATGACCATACAGCAGCGCGCCCTGGCCGATTTGAAAGTCGATGTATTCGTTGCCATCCACATCCCACACCCGCGGCCCCTCACCGCGCTGGAAGTACAGAGGCACCGGCTGCTCCATTTTACGGATGCCACTGTTCACCCCAGCAGCAATGCTGCGGGTGGCGCGTTCATAGAGCTGGCGGGATTTAGCGTAGCGATCAGTCATTGGAAAAGGAATGTGATAAGTTGAGAAATACAGGCTTCTTATGCCTGAGCCACTTGTCGTTGCTCGCCAAGACCAGTGATGCCAAGCTCGACGACATCTCCTGGAACCAGATACAAGGGGGGCTTCTGGCCCAAGCCAACGCCAGGAGGCGTGCCCGTGCTGATCACGTCGCCGGGCAGCAGCGTCATGAAGCGGCTGATGTAGCTGATCAGGGTGGCAACGCCAAATGCCATCTGGCGGGTGCTGCTATCCTGCATGGTGCGGCCATTGAGTTTCAACCACAGGCCTAGGTCCTGGGGATCGGCAATCTCATCGGGCGTGACCAACCAGGGCCCCAGCGGAGCAAAAGTATCGGCGCTCTTGCCCTTCACCCACTGGCCGCCGCGTTCGAGCTGCCACTCCCGCTCGCTATAGTCGTTGTGCAGCACATAGCCTGCCACATGCTTTAAGGCGTCAGCCTCGCTGACCCGCCGTGCCACTGCGCCGATGACGAACGCCAGCTCCACTTCCCAGTCCGTCTTAACGGAGTCTTGAGGAATCACCAGTGCATCATTGGGACCGCAGAGTGCGGTGGTGGCTTTGAAGAACAATACCGGCTCCGCTGGCAGGTCTACACCGGACTCCTTCGCATGATCGGCGTAGTTCAAGCCGACGCAGATGATCTTTGACGGACGTTTGATCGGCGCGCCATAGCGCTCCTTTTCAGCAAACCGCGGCAGGTTCCCCTCCCCCGCCAGCCATTGTTGCAGGCGCGCAGGACCGTCGCTGCCAAAGAAAGCTTCATCAAAGTCTTCGCCAAAGGAGCTGATATTCACGCGGTCGCCATTGGCCAGCAGCACACCTGGGATTTCACGGCCTTCAGGCCCGATACGGATCAATTTCATGGAATGGAATAGGAGATTGGAAAGTGACTACCAACGAACAGGAAAAATCGTCCCTGTCGTTGAAGACGATGCGAAGAACTTATTTCTCCTTCAGCCAGTCCAATCCAATGCGGCGGATGCGCAGCCGGTTCAGCGCGCCCACCTTGCTGTCACCAGCACAATAGCCGAGCAGCATCGCATCCCCCACAAAGTGTATCGCGGTGTAATGATAGATGCCATCGGGATCATTTTCGATGAGCTTTCGCACTGGGAAGGTTTTGCCACCATCGCTGGACACTGCGGCCACGTAGGGATTGCGCTTCTTCGGTGGGAAGGGAAACAGGCCCGAATGGTCGTTGTAAACCGCCAGAAGATCGCTGCTGCCGGGCAGCTTCTTAATGCTCGCAGGGCCGTTGGGGGACTTCATTTCCGTGGCCACGGGCGGCGAGAAGGTTTTGCCCGCATCCGTGGAGTTGAAGCCGAATTGCCCGCCCTGGTCCGTGCGGCACCAGGAGAACAGCGAACCGTCGGCGTTCTCCACCACGCCGGGCTCCTGCAGGCCGCTGCCGCTGCGCATCGGCAGCGCCCACCAGCTGGACGATTCCTGCCAGGTGGTGCCTTCATCGTCCGAGTAGATCCACATGGCGATAGCGCGTGCATCCCAGGACTTGCTGGTCTTTGGATCGCTACCGCGCGAGCGGTGAAAGGCCAGCGGGATCACGAGGCGTCCCTTGCTGGTCTGAATCACACGGTCATTGTTCATCACAAAATATCCTGGCGCTTGCAGGATGAGCTTCGGCTCCGTCCACGTTGCGCCATCATCGGTGGAAACGCGCATCTGCGGGCGGCAGTCGAGCCAACTGTTTTTTACGCAGTAAAACATCGCCAGTTTACCGCTCGCCAGCGTCAGAAGGGAAACGCTCATAACATTGTTGCCGCTGGTGTTCTCGACGATCACCACTGGCTCCGACCAGGTCCGGCCCTGGTCATCGGATTGAATGCGCACGATGCGCGCCGGGCTTTCATCGGCAGCGCCGCCGTAGAACTGGGAGTAGCAGAAGATGATGCGGCCCGACTTCAGCGTGGCGAACGAGCCCTCCGAGTTGCGCGGGTGCTCCTTGCTTGGTTCAACGTTGAGCGTGACGCTATTCTCCGCCGCGCTCAGCGGCGGCGCTGATGACAACAAAACGACCAACGAGCACAGGCAGTGACGGGCGAAGGATTTCATGCGGGCGTAGTGTGAGCGTGGAAGCCACTCGGCTCAATCCTTGTCAGCTTGTCTTTTTTCCAGAGAAGTAGGCCAAGTTTCACCCGGCACGAAAGTCGGCATCAAGAGCTGGCCGCGTGGAGCCACGGGCTCGCCACGCGCCATTTTGCGCACGAGATGGGAGAGTTTGCGGGCAAAGGCTGCGGGGCCACTACGTAACGCGCAGGCAACGGCACCAGAAAATCCAGGAAGGATTCGCTATCACGGGAAATGATAGAGATGTCGCGAGGCACATTTACTCCCCGGCGGGCAAGGAAGGACATCACGGTGAGCAGATTTCTTGGCTGAGCCACCAGCAGCCCGGTGGGCAGGGGCTTTTTCAACATGGCAGCAAGACAGCGCTGAATGCCCTCCGGCGTGCCGTCGTGGCCGATCTTGATGACCTGCGCACTGGGTGTTTGTGCACAAGCGGCGCGAAATGCCTCCAGCGTGCGGACGTCTCCGGCCTTGTCCATCTCCGGGCCGACCACGGCCAGCCGCCGATGACCGCGAGAGAGAAACTGCCGTGCCGCATGCTGCCCCATGGCTGCAAAGTCCCATCCAGTGCTGGCAAGGAGCGCGGCTTCTGGTTTGAGCCCAAAACAGGCGGGCTCGCATGCAGTTCCATGTCCAGCCCGTCCTTAGCAAGCTGCTCGCGCAGGTCATCCACCAGCAGCATAGCCGCGCCGTTCATGCGCTCCAACGGCACGGCGGCGAGCAGCACCACCAGACAAGCCACGGGCGCGGTGCGACCTGCCGACTGCTTCAACACTTGCCTCCGTCGCCCTTGCGATGAGGCGATAAGTTTCTCCTTGGTGAGGATGTCCAATGCGGTCCTCAAGGTGGAGCGGCTGACTTGAAACTTCCGACACACTCCAGTTCGCCAGGCAGATGTTCGCTCCACAGGCCCGCCTCAAGGCTCTTGCGCAACAGTTCCCCCCACCTTATGGACCAGGGACTCGCGTTGTGGCAGTTGATGCATGGATTAGAAGGGGCCCGCTATGGACCATACGTTCACGCGCCGGTCTCGAAGGTAATATGAGACTGCGCTTATGGCGGCTTCTTGTAGATCTAACTGCCTGCCATGTTGGCATGGAAGGCAGCTCAGGCGTTGGTGAGAATCTTTGCCAGTGCATCTGGAGAAGTCACCGGTGCCT
>JAQGPI010000068.1 GCA_028293175.1 Verrucomicrobiaceae bacterium
TGCGGCGCAAGTGGGCTTGAGTTCTTGGTCAAGGGTCTGCGCAGTTTCCCCAGCATACGAAGCGGAACCAGTTGCGGCGCAACTGGGCTACTCGCTCTCCAGTAACTAAATCTTCTGCAGCACCGGAATCACAGCAGGGGCTGCCGCTTCTTCCTTGTTGCGGTGCAGTTCCTTTTCCAGGAACACGATGACATCTTGGAACCGTGAGGCGTTTTCCTCATTGGCCTGGGTCAGCGCCTTGTGGGCTTCCAGCACGTGCTCGGCCTGGTCCGACTTGGTGGGAGCGCGCTCACAGCTTTCACACTGGCCGAGTTCAGCGGCTGCGATGAGGCGTTCTTCGCTCCAGGCGGTGCCTTCGGTATCCACTTCCAGCACATGGTCCAAGCCCAGACTGGTGAGAAGCTGCTGGTTGCGCGCATTGGCATTGAGCACGGTGAGCCTGCCGCCGCCCGACTCGCGCAGACGCAGGGCGATGCCGGTGAGGGTGCCGAGAAAGGTGGAATCCATCGTGGGGCAACGATCCAGATCCACGACGAAATTACGCGTGCCCTTTTCCATCATGGAACGGACGACGCGCTTCACATCAACACTGTTCTGAAAGCAGCCTTTGCCTTCGATCCGCAGCCAAAACAGGCTGTCTATCATGGCGACGAGAATGGAGGACGGGTGGGTCACGGTAAAAGAGGGGTTTTAAAAGGAGAGAAGGGAAATCGAACAGCCCGCCTATATCATTCAATACGACAAAGGCGTGCACGCTGGCACACAAACGCCATGATGCCTGGAAAACCAAGGCAGCGCGGTGCCTATCAGTTCCAGAGGAAAGAATCAGCGTGAGCCAGTTCTTCCTTGCCACGTAAAAGAGTCACACGCCAAGCAGTTACAGCACCATCATCCTTATATTCCGGGCCAGCGACCTGCAAATAGCTGACATTTTTTTTCTTCACCTCGGAGACCTGCTCTTCTTTGACGTGAATTTTGAGGCCGGTCTTCTGCTGGCGATACTCAAAGCGGACGGTCACCGGCTGCGACATTTCATTCGCCTTCCAAAAGACAGTGTAATACTGGCCGTTGCGGTTGATGCGTTCGGCCTGGGTGACCGCGCCGTACAGCAGGCGCTCTTGCTCGAAGCGGATGGACCGGTCAGTCTGTGGCTGGAAGCGGTGGGCGGCGTTCAATTTGTAGATCTTGACCTTGGTCACCTCGCCTCCGGGCCCCGTGCAGACGGAGGAACAGGAGGTGAGAATTCCGAAGGCAGCCACGAGGCACCCCAGACGAATTAGATAGTGAACCGCAGCCGTCATATTGGGCGGACATTATCGAAACAGAACGCGAAGTGTCAACGTCGCCTTCGAAAAGCTTCTATGCGGTTGAAAGACACCTTAGAAGCCAATAGCCCAGAAGGATTTCTGTGAAATCTGGTCGGCTTCCTTGATGGTGATCCAGCGTTCCTTGAAGCGCTCGCCCCAACTGTCGCTGAAGGCGATCTCATTGGTGTCCTTGTTATAGCCGATGATCAGGACCACGTGGCCGCTCTCGGTGTCTTTTTCGAGCGAGTGCGCTGCGGATTCGCTGTCCACTTTGGTTTTCCACGCGGCAAGCTCGGTGACTTGTTTGCGCTCTGCGGTGCGGGAGTCGGCGGTTTTGTTGAATTCCTTGGTGCTGTAGAGTGCCCACATCACGGGGATGCCTTTGTCGATGTGCTTGGCCAGCTCTTTGAGTTTCATAGGGCCGGAGAAGTGATCGAAGGCGCGGCCTTTGCGTTTGATGTCGCGGCCCACGGCTTCCAGCAGGTACTCCACGCTGGTGCCGCCGCCGTAGCCGGATTCACCGGCCATCGCCAGCACGTACATATCGGCAGGCACGCCCATGTAACGCATGGCGCGCTCAGCGGTGGCGGGCACGCAGTAGCCCTTGGGCCCTTGGTCAACCATGGGGATGTCATTGATCACTACATCGCCAATGGGCCGCTTTTCGACATTCGCCTTGGCCCGCTCGCGGATGACGGCATCGGAGGTACGGGCCACTTTGCCACCAGCATCAGCGAAAGCGGCGGGCACGATTTCAATGCCCACGTACTGATCGGGCACTTCGGCCAGCAGGATGGCATGGCCACGCCAGTCCCAGCGGCTCATGTTGCGACGTTCCTTGCCTTCGCCAAAGCGTGCCTTGGCGGGTGGACCCAGCTTGGCGGAAAGAGCGCCAGTAACGGCTTCCACATCGGCGGCCATGGCGGTCGCGAGCAGCTTCTTCGCTTCCGCAGGCGGCGCGTCTTTGTCGAAGTGCATTTCCGCGCTGCCCTTCGCGCTGAACAGGTCGCCACGGTTGGCAAACACGAGCGACAGCGAGCTCACCTTGTCGGCCTCGGCGTACAGCGCGACGGAGTAAGGGCGTGCGCCGAAGACATGGAAATCGGCCTTGGGATAGGAGCGGTAGCTGCTTTGGAGGCTAGTCTCTGATTCCTGCTTCAGCTTCAGGCGCGCAGCGAGTTCACTGGGCGCAGATTGAAACAGCGGCAGCTCCGCAAAGACCGGCTGGCCTGCCAGGGCATTGATTTCTTCAGCGGTAAGTTTGTCGCCTGGACCAGCCTTGGGGAAAAACGCAGCCTTGCCGGTCACAAGGGGCGGTGCGCGCTTGACGAAATCCTGATCGGCGGCAGACAAGGTGGCCAAGGGCAGGGTGAACACCTGCCCGTCTTCACGTTTGATCGTCACTTGCCCATTCGCGGAGCTCACGAACTGAGCCTTGATGGACATGCCCTTGGCGCTGGTGAAGACGCGGTAATCAGCACTCTGCGCGCTGGCTTGAGCAGTGAAAAAGGCGAGGGCTAGAAGGAATGCGGAAGACGGTTTCATCAAGGTGTTGGCAACAGGGTGCAACGGGCGTTGTATCGGGAACGCTTTAGAAGATCAAGTTATTGGGAAAGGCTACAAATTTGATGCGACAATGTACTTGCTGGAAGGCTCGAAGGCAGACATTCGCAAGGCATGCCGTCATCATGGCAGGCATCCTGCGTTGGAGACGCGCCACTGTTGCGGATCTAGCAAAATAATTTTCTGTTCAACTCGAATCGAACCTGACAGCATTTCGTCACAACCACATGAAGGAATTCGCATACATTCATGAAGAAGGAACTTTGCCGGAAGCTCTCCAGAGCGTCCCGTTCCTCAATAGTTTCACGGATGAGCAGATCGATGAGGTGCTCAGTTCCAGCAGTTTTCTCCAGTGCGAGGTCGGAGATGCCATCATTAAGGA
>JAQGPI010000113.1 GCA_028293175.1 Verrucomicrobiaceae bacterium
ATGAAGCGCCTCGTCCTCCTCTTCGCCCTGCCCTGCATCGTCTCCGCTGCAGATGCGGGCATTGCGGCTGATCAGCTCAACTTCTTCGAGAAGAACATCCGGCCAGTGCTGGCAGACCAATGCTTCAAATGCCATTCGGCAAAGGCTGGCAAAGTGAAGGGCAGTCTTACCCTGGATTCCAAAGAAGGCACGGTGATGGGCGGGGAGTCCGGTCATCCCGGCATCACCCCGGGCCAGCCAGACAAGAGTACGGTCTACAAGGCCATCACTTGGGAAGATGAAGACATGCAGATGCCGCCGAAGCACAAGCTGTCCGCCGATGTGGTCGCCAACTTCAAGAAGTGGATCGAAATGGGCGCTCCCGATCCACGCGAATCCACTGTGGCGAACCTGCCCAAGAAGCGCACCATCGACATGGCCGAAGGCCGCAAGTACTGGGCTTTCCAGGCTCCGGTGAAGACCCCGCCGCCTATCACCCAGAACACGGAGTGGCCGCGCACCGACATCGACAAATTCGTGCTGGCTGGCATCGAATCCAAAGGCCTGCATCCCGTGACCGATGCGGATCGGCCCACACTGATCCGCCGCATCGCCTTCGACCTCACCGGCCTGCCGCCGACTCCGGATGAGGTGCGGACCTTCGTTGCTGATAAGTCGCCCGATGCGGTGAAGAACGTGATCGATCAATACATCGATTCACAGCGGTTCGGCGAGCGCTGGGGCCGCCATTGGATGGACGTCGCACGCTATGCGGAATCCAGCGGCAAGGAGGTCAACATCCTGTACGGCGAGGCCTGGCGCTACCGCGACTACGTGATCGAATCGTTTAACAAGGACAAGCCATACGATCAGTTCCTGAAGGAACAGATCGCGGGTGACCTCATGCGCTACGAGAACAAGCGCGATCAGGCCGAGAAGATCGTCGCCACCGGTTTCCTCGCCATCGGCCCGAAGTCGCATAATGCCCGCGACCGTCGCCAGTTTACCATGGACATGGTGGATGAGCAGATCGACGCCGTCTCGCAGTCCATGCTTGGGCTCACGCTCGCTTGCGCCCGCTGCCACGATCACAAGTTCGATCCCGTGGCGCAGCGCGACTACTACGCGCTGGCGGGTATCTTCCTGAGCAGTGATACACTGTACGGCACCCACGTACAGGTGCAGAACAACCATCCCAGCACCTTGATTGAGCTCGACGATGGGGCGGGCCTTCCCTCCGCGGTGGCGAAGATTACCCCGGCGGAAGTGGCGAAGCTCAAGAGCAATTTCGAAACGGCCCAAAGCAATACCATGAACGCGGTCACCGCCTTCCGTAACTCCAAGGACAAGGGCGATGTGGTGAAGGCTTTCCAGATCCGCGTGCAGCAGGACAAGGTGACGTCGGTAAAGAGCGATCTCGAGCTTTTCAAGGATGACGGCACGCCGCGCACCCTGTGCATGGGCGTGCTGGACAAAACCTACCCGGTGAACAGCCCCAGCCTCGTTCGTGGCGACATCAGCCAGCCCGGCGAAACCGTGCCGCGCGGCCTTGTGGAAGTGCTTTTGCCAGCGGGCGAACCGCTTAACATCAGCAAGGGCAGCGGCCGCCTCGATCTCGCCTACTTCATTGCATCCAAGGACAACCCACTCACCGCCCGCGTGATGGCAAACCGCATCTGGCTGCACCTCTTCGGCAAGGGCATCGTGGCCACGCCGGACAATTTCGGCACCAAGGGCATGAAGCCAACCAATCAGGCTCTGCTCGATCATCTCGCTGTCAGGTTCGTGGAAAATGGCTGGTCGGTGAAACGCCTGATCCGCGAGATCATGCTCAGCCGCGTGTACCAGATGGACAGCCGCAGTGATGCGGCCAATTACGCCGATGATCCTGACAATGATACACTGTGGCACATGAACCGCCGCCGCCTGGAGGCCGAACCCATTCGCGATGCCATGCTCGCCGTCGCGGGCGGGCTCAATCTGTACCCCTCCGATGGATCGCCCGTGGCACGGGCAGGCGAGGGCCGCGAGGGGCTGATCAAGCTGTACCGCGAAGTGCTGGGCCGCACCTATTGCGAGCGCTCCGCCTACCTGCCCATCGTGCGCGACCAGGTGCCCGAAGTGCTCACGCTTTTCGACTTCCCCGATGCCGCACTCGTCACCGGACAGCGTGATACAACCAATGTCCCCTCGCAAAGCCTTTACCTGATGAACAACCCGCAGGCCCTCGCCGCCGCCGATGGTTTTGCCAAGCGCCTCGCCGAATTCAAAGGCACCTCCAGCGAGCGCCTCGTTTACGCCTTCCTGCTCGCCTACGGCCGCCTGCCAAAGAACGAAGAAGCCATGCAGATTCAGAGTTTTTTCAATCGCTTCCCTCAAGCCCTGACCAAAGGCAATTCCAGCGAAGAAGCCAAAAAGAAAGCCCAGTTCGCCGCCCTCTCCGCGTTCTGCCAGAGCCTGTTTGCCAGCGCTGAATTTCGTTATCTCAACTAGACTGCCATGAACACCCGCCGCGACTTCCTCAAGACCTCTTCCAATGGCTTCGGCTACCTGGCTTTCGCAGCGCTCGCCCAACAGCAGGCGCTGCGCGCTTCGCCGTCGGTCGCTACGGGTCCCTTGGCTCCCAAGAGCCCTCATTTCGCGGCGAAGGCCAAGCATGTGATCTTCCTCTGCATGCAGGGCGGTCCTTCGCATCTGGACACGTTTGATTACAAGCCCAAGCTGGTCAAGGATGCGGGCAAGGACGCGCCTGCCAGTGCGGGCCGTTATGGGCAGGCGAAGCTGATGGGCTCGCCGTTCAAGTTCAGCAAGCAGGGCCGCAGCGGCTTGTGGATCAGCGAATTGCTGCCGGAGCTGGGCAAGCACGCGGACGAACTTTGTGTGATCAATTCGATGAACACGGATGTGCCCGCGCATCCGCAGGCGTTCACGCAGCTCCACACAGGATCGCAGCAATTTGTCAGGCCATCGCTGGGTGCATGGTCGTTGTATGGCCTCGGCACGCAGAACGAAAACCTGCCCGGCTTCATCACCATCAGTCCGCCTCCTGGCGCCTCACGCACCTATGGCAGCGCTTTTCTTCCAGCCATTTATCAGGGAACGAAGCTCGGTGGCCCGGCATTGCCAGGCCCGATGGCAGCGCGCTACGGCGGCGGTGCTGAAGCCACGATGAGCAACATCAAGAACGGTCGCTATTCCACCGAGGCGCAGCGGGCCCAGCTCGATCTGGTGCAGGCGCTGAACAAGTCGCGGCTGGCCCAGGATGGTGGCCACGACGCGGAAGTGGAAGGCGTGATCGGGAGCTATGAACTGGCCTTTCGCATGCAGGACGAGGTGCCGCATGTGATGGATATCAGCAAGGAAACGGTCGCCACCAAGGGCTTGTACGGCATCGGCAAGACCGACACCGACAGCTTTGGCAAGCAGTGCCTGATGGCCCGCAAATTCATCGAAGCGGGTGTACGGTTTGTCGAGATCACCCAGGGAAACTGGGACCAGCATCGCAACCTCCACAATGACCTGACACGCAACTGCAACGCCATCGACAAGCCCATTGCAGGGCTGCTCGCCGATCTCAAGCAGCGCGGCCTGCTCAAGGACACGCTCATCATCTGGGGCGGCGAATTTGGCCGCACGCCGCATGGTCAAAGTGATGACGGCCGCGATCACAACCATAAAGGCTTCAGCATGTGGATGGCCGGTGGCGGCATGAAGGGCGGCATGAACTATGGCGCCACCGACGAGTATGGCTATGAGGCCGTGCAGAACAAGATGCACATCCACGACTGGCACGCCACCGTCCTTGCCCTGCTGGGCCTGGATCACGAAAAGCTCACGTACAAGTACGCGGGTCGTGATTTCCGCCTGACCGATGTGTACGGTACGGTGGCGAAGGAAATCATCACCTGACGGACATTGCCTACCTCATCCCCGGCAACGCCAGCCCGATATCCTTGGCATACACTTCCGGCTGTGGATGAGACCAGCAGGTGTTGTCATCGAAGTGCCACCATTCCAGCGCGATGGTAGTGAAGCCGTTGGCCTGCATGACCTGCTGGAGCACGGCGAGGTTTTGCCGCACTACGGGATCATCGCCGGAGTATTGGAAATAGGCGCGGTCGCTGTTCTCATCGTGCGGGCTAGGCATGCGTTGTTCGCGGCCCTCCAAGTCGATGAGAGTGAGGTCCACAGCTACGCCAGAGCAGTGGCGGGACCAGGCGACCCTGGGATCGAGGAACATGCCGGTGCCGCCGCCTTGTCGCATGAGTTCGAGCTGCACTTCCGGCGGCCGCCATGCATCCCAGATGCGGATGGCAAAGCCCAGGGGCCGCAACGCCTCCTGCACGCGCCGCAGCTTCATTGCGGTAGTGGCACGCAAGAGACAAGGCATGTTGGCCGGGTAGAGCGGCTGATGGGTGATGTTTTGGCTGGTGCCGTACTTGAGCGCCACGGAGACATCGGGCAAATAGGTGCGCATATCCACCAGGCCATGCTGGGCGGCGAGCAGGCCTGCAGGGCTCTCCACAATCGCACTGCGCCGCTCCACCGGCATGGAGCATCCTGTAAGCCCCAACGCAATCAGCGCGAGCCGGCAGAGGAATCGAATCATGCCCGATTTGTTCTTTCATTCCTGCCACTAGCAAGGCAAGTTTCTGGACTCCCGACTTTTCCTCCTCATGGACCCCCGCTACGCCTTTCTCGATTCGTTCCTGCACCTGATGGTCTTCCTGCTCGGCGCAGGCATCGGCTCCTTTTTGAACGTTGTGATTTACCGCCTGCCGCTGGGCATGTCGCTGGATAATCCCCGGCGCTCCTTCTGCCCCGGATGCAAAAAGCAGATCCCTTGGTATCTGAACATTCCGCTGGTGAGCTGGCTGATGCTGCGCGGCAAGTGCGCCAATTGCAAGACCACGATCTCGGTGCGCTACTTCCTGGTGGAGCTACTGGTGGCGCTGTTGTTTTACGCCACGTTCCGGGCCTTCGGCGGCTCATGGGAACAGATCCGGCTGTGGGGACCTCATGTGCTCGGGATATGGATTTTGCTTTCGCTGCTGGTCTCCGGCACCTTCATCGACCTGGAGCATTTCATCCTGCCGCATCAAATTACCGGTGGCGGTGCTGTGGTGGGTCTTCTGTGCTCCTTGTGGGCGCCGGAACTTGTGGAACAGGAAACGCACATGCAGGGGCTGCTCATCTCCTTCCTTTCCGCCGTGATGGGCCTTGGCCTGCTGTGGAGCGTGGTAGAGCTAGGCAAGATCGCCTTTGGCCGCTTGCGCTTCAAATTCACTGAGGCCACCCCATGGTCCATTACGGAATCCAAGAAGGACGAGCCGCCGGTCTTCACCGTGCGCCTGGAAGGCGAAGAGGTGGTGCATCAGTGGGAGGAGATCTTCACCCGGGAGAAGGACCGCCTGGTGATCACCTGCCCGAACCTGAGCAAAGAAAGCCAGACCGGCAATGACCTCGCCTGGACCAATGTGACCGCCGACATCACGATGGATGTGGTCACGGTAAAGAAGGATGCCAAGGACCGCGAGGGCGAAAAGGTGGCCTGGGAGGATGTGAAGGCCCTCCGTGGCACGGCCATGAGCATCGTGATTCCGCGCGAAGCGATGGGCCTGGGCGACGTGTTTTTCATCGCCATGATCGGCGCTTTTACCGGTTGGAAGGGCGTGGTTTTCACCATCTTCGCCGGGTCGGTGCTGGGCAGTGTGTTCGCCATGGTGCCGCGCCTGATTGGCAAGGCGGAGTGGACCGCGAAGATTCCGTTTGGACCATATCTGGCGGCAGGGGCGGCGCTGTGGGTGTTCTATGGCCCTGAATGGCTGGAACGCTACATGGAGTGGGCGCATCTGGCAGGGCGCTAATGGTCTTACCGTTCGTGTCCAGCCTTTAGGCGCTCAGGGGAAACATGTCGTAAGCCGCCATGCGCCTAAAGGCTGGACACCAACGGGCACAGGAAACATCCATGATTGAGGCTTTGGCGGCGGTCCCGGGGGCCCTGATTCCCTGGCTTGACTCCCGCCCCTGGCTCGCTTTGAAGTTCCCCCGCCCTTTTTCTCAATGGAGCTCATCAAGATCGTCGAGGCCATGCTCTTCTCGTATCAGGAACCCCTGAGCGTGGAACTCATGTGCCGTGCCGTGAAGGAGACGGCGAAAGACATGATTGAGGCTGCTGAAAACGAAAACGCGCCCGAGGTGCTGGAGGCTGCTGATCTAGTTAAGGTCAATGAGGCGCAGGTGAGCCAAGCCATTCAAGATCTCATCGCAGGCTACGACAAGGACGGGCGCTCCTTCACCCTCGTGGAGCGCGCCACGGGCTGGCGATTGTGTGCCAAAGGGGACTTCGCCGAGTGGTGTCGAGCCCTGTATCCCGGCAAAAAGGCCCAGCGCCTGAGCCAGCCTGCGCTAGAAACCCTGGCGATCATCGCTTACCGCCAGCCTATCACTCGGAGTGGCATGGAGGCCGTGCGCGGCGTCTCGGTCGATGCCATGGTGCAGCAATTGCTGGACCGAGGGCTGATCCGCGTGGAAGGCCGGGCGGAACTGCCGGGCAGACCGCTGCTGTACGGCACCACGGAGGGCTTTCTGGAGCACTTCAACATCAAGGAGATCGACGATCTGCCCAACTCGCAAGAACTGCGCCGCGTGAAGCTGCCCACCGCGCCGGAAGCCGAAGCCGCCCCTGCGGCGGAGCCCGAGCAGCAGCTTAATTTCCCCTCCGTAGTGGAAGAACCCACCGAAGGCCAACCCCCAGTCTAACCTCGCGGCTCCCCTCCCCCCCCCAGCCCATGAATCTCGACGAAGTCCGCGTTAAAATCGATGCCATCGACGGGGAGCTGCTGCGCCTGCTCAATGAGCGCGCCCAACTGGTCAACATCGTGGGCAAGATCAAGCACGCCGCCGGTCTGGAAATCTACGCGCCCGAGCGTGAGGAAACCCTGCTGCGCAAGCTGGCGGCGCTGAATACGGAGCAAAACGGCACGCTGCCAGAGAAATCTATCCGCGCTATCTACCGCGAAATCATGTCCGCTGCGCTGGCTCTGGAGCGGCAGCTCAAGATCGCCTATCTCGGCCCCGCTGGCTCCTGGTCCCATCAGGTGGCGACGGGCAAATTTGGCCATGGTGTGGGTTACGTGGCACAGCCTTCCATCCAAGGTGTGTTTGACTGTGTGGCCAGCCAGGCGGCCGATTACGGGGTGCTGCCCATCGAGCAGGCAGTGGAAGGCGTGGTGCACCACACGCTCGATCAACTCGTCGATTCTCCTCTGCAAATCTGCGCCCAGATTATCATCTCTTCCGGTGAGGGCTGCCCACGCTCGCGCTTCATCATCCTGGGCCGCAAAGCGAGCCCTGCCACAGGTGACGACAGCACCATGCTGATGCTGGAGGTACAGGATCAGGTAGGCGCACTAGTTACCTTGTCGCAAGCATTTGCCAAACAAGAGGTGAACCTGCGCCAAATCGAGAATCGCCTAGTGCCGCAGACTTCGGGCGAAGCGGCGCGCTTCTTCCTGGAAGTCACCGGCCATCACGATGACGCCGGGCTGCGAGCCGCCCTGGACGATTTACACAGCCAGGGCACGAAGGTGAAAGTACTCGGCAGCTACCCCGCTTCCACCTGGGTTGAGACCATGGGCTAGGTGCCGGTGCCTGTGCCGCCGTTGGGATCAGTCGTGCCACCGCCATTGCCGGTTCCACCGTTGCCCGTGCCGCCGTTGCCGGAACCGCTACCACTTCCGCTGCCGGAACCTGAGCTGGAGACCGCCTCGGTATAGCCTTTGGCCTTCAGATCAGCAATGATATCCGTCGTAACGGTATCCGCCACGCTGCGACCGGCCTTGTTGGCCCTGCTACTTTTGCCCGAATCATAGTCCAGTTTCAGCTCGGCGAATTCAATGTATCCCAGAGTGCCGTCATGTGGACGGGCTGGGTTCGGCACGGTGGTCGTCGTTCCAGTCGTAGTGCCCGTGGTACCGGTGGTGGTGCTCGTCGTGGTGGCAGGAATCAATGACTCATCCGCACTTGCCTGAGCTAGGCCGTGCAGGGATTTCGCAGCTTCCACGCGTAGCGTGAAGGCGGTGCTCTCCAGCGTGATGCTGCCCTTCACATCTCCAAAAGCCTGCATGGCCACGAGGGGGGAACTGGTGCCGACGGAGCCGCCACTGATCTGAATCACTGAGGAGCGTCCGTCCTTGCGCTTGGCCTGGAAGAAGTAAGCGGAGCTGGCGAACTGACGGTAGATCTTGCCGCCAATCTCGTTCTTGCCCGTGAGCACCACGGTGCCAGTGCCGCCGGTGCCAGGGACGACGACATAGCCGTCCTTCCAGAAATCAATGTTGAAGCCAGCCAAATGCTCGAACTTCAATGCATAAATCAGCACGCCGGAAGTATTAGGCGTCGTGGTCGTACCGGTTCCGGTGCCGGTTCCTGTCCCAGTGGTTTGCGCCCGCAGCAAAGTGCTGGTGCAGAACAGGACGCTTAAGGACAAAAGACTGCGGCAGATGCGGTTCATACGAAGGATGGGATGCTACGAGACTGACAATGGAGTGTCCAGTCGCGTTTGATTTTCGCTAAAATGGTTTGCCAGACCGCTATTTTTCCTGCTTTGGGCTCACTCGGATGCTCTCACCGGAGGCAGGCACCACCGGCTCCGGCTTGGGCTTCACCGCCGACGAGAGCAAGGTGCCCAGCAGATAAAACAAGCCCGCGCCTAACCCAGCGCCCACCGCCAGTGCATGTCGCTGCCAAGGGTGGCTCTTGTCAATCACCCACCATATCCGGCCGCACATAAAGACCCACAGCAGACAGAAACCGATGATGAAGAATTGCGCGTTCATAAGAAGAGAGATGCAAGACTTTAAGATGGAAGACTCAAGACCTGAAGCCTTGAGTCTTCAATGCTTTACGCAAAACACACCTCCGCTTGGAAGCAAAAACTGGAACCACCATCCCTGAGAGCCTGTCCTCTGTCTGTGTCTCTTCCCGTTCGGGTCTCAGCCGTAGCTGGCTTCAACGCGCTTGGCCACGTCCTTGAAGCCGTAGTCGTTGTTGTAGATTTCCTTCAACGCTTCCAAGTATTCGTCGCGGCGGTTCAGCTTTTCGAACACCATTGCCAGAGAGTAAAGGATGTCCTTCTTGGTATTGTCCATCACGGCCAGTTCCTTTGAGGCATCGCCCAGGGCACCGATGGCAAGGTCGTTCATGTTCTTGCTCGCGAAGCAAAGGCCCAGCATATAGAGCGCCTTGGTGCGGAGGTTGGGGTTTTGACGTGCCTGCTGGAGTTCCGGGATGGCTTCGCCAAACATGCCAGCATTGAAGTAAGCCTGACCCAAATCGAAGCGGTACGCCTTATCCGTGGGATTGCGCTCCACGCGCTGCTTGGCTTCCTGCACAGCCTTCTGACCGCGCTGCTGCTTGATCTCTGCTAGCTCTGCACGACGCTGATCAATGTCCGGCGCGTCCGCATAGGTCTCGATTTCGGTCTCCAGGGCCACGATCTTGAGATCCTGCACCTTGTCGTTGAGGAGCTCAATGCGGCGCTGCATGGCAACGTCCGCCGGGTTCAAGGTCAGCGCATAGTTCCAGAAGCCCAGCGCGTGCTCGAAGTTTTCCATCTTCTCGAGCAGTTCAGCCAGCAGCTTCACCGTCGTGAGGTTGGTCGGGTCCTTCTCATACTCGCCCGATAGCTGGCCCAGGAAGTCTTCCATCTGCTCGCGGGTCATGCCCTGACGGTTGAGCATTTCCA
Organism: Verrucomicrobiaceae bacterium; assembly: GCA_028293175.1. Lineage (GTDB taxonomy): Bacteria > Verrucomicrobiota > Verrucomicrobiia > Verrucomicrobiales > Verrucomicrobiaceae > CAINXC01. The sequence continues at coordinate 9,728 of JAQGPI010000113.1, forward strand.
GCCTGCCAGCCTCGCCGGAATCCTTCTTTGCATCCTGGAAACCCATTTCCCAGTTGCCGCGCTTGATTGACTGGCGGGCGGCGGAGTCCTTCTCGCCCTTGATCGCAGCCATGTCCTTGGGATCCTGCTTGACGATGCCCCGATAGACCTCGCCAGCCTTCTCGGGATTGTCCTGCGCCATGTAATGCTCCGCAAGCTGGTGGGCAACCTTGGTATTGGTGGGGTGCCCGGCACGAATCGTTTCCAGGCCGATGGCCGCCAGTTCCGGAAGGTTGGCCTTCATGGCCAGCTCGTAGAATTCCTGATTGGCCTTGACGTTGAAGGGGTCCTTCTGGAACACGTTCTCTTCCAGGTCGTTGATGGCCAGCAAAGGATCCTTGTTGGCGCTCTTGAAGGAGATGCCCATGCCGCCACCGCCGCCAAAGAGGCCCTTCTTCTGCTGCTTCACGTTTTCCCCTTCCGCACGGCGCAGGAGCAGGCGGGCATTCAGGAAGGTGGGATATGCCTTCACCACGGGCAGGGAAAGATTGATGACGTACTCCCAATTCAACTGTTCGCTGGCAAGGAGTGCCCTTTTCCAGAGGTTGAGCATCTTAGGATCGAGTTCGGCTTCGTTCACGGTGATACGGGTGGGGTGATGATGTTTGCAGGTTCTGAAGGGACGATGTGAACGCGCCCGCTGGCGCGCCACTTGGCGGTCGGATGGCTCATTTCTTCCCGTCACCCGTCAGGCGGGTGACCATGGTGCGTAATTCCTCACGCGCTCCAGTGGTGAACCCTTGCCAGGAAAAGCCGTGCTGAAACAGCACCATCCAGCAGAAAGTAACCACCAGGAAAGCAGTGATCCATATGACTTTGGAGAATACGCGCATGCCAGGAAGAATGGGCATTCTAGGCCCAAAAATCCGAAAGAGTCCAGCGCGGAGTTGATTTTGGGTGAAACGAAGAGCGGCGGACCCTGATCAGAGCCCGCCGCCATATTTCGAATCGGTCATCACTCCCCTTAATGGGGACTCTCGCCACAGCAGGCATTTTTCGCTGCTTCAGCCATTTCCGCCGGTGTCATGTCCTTGATGTGCGTGGCCACAGACCAGGTGTGACCGAAGGGGTCGGTGACCATGCCATAGCGATCGCCCCAAAACATGTCTGCCGCAGGCATCTTCAGCGTCGCGCCCGCCTCCACCGCCTTGGCAATGAAAGCATCCACGTCCTCGACCGAAAGGTGGATAGTCACTGCCGAACCGCCCAGCGCCAGCGGCCCCAGGCACTTCCAATCCGGCATTTCATCCACCAACATCACCCGGGAATCGCCGATCTTCACCGCCCCATGCATCAACTTCCCATCCGGGCCTGGGATGCGCAGGATTTCCGCGGCGCCAAACGCCTTGGTATAAAAATCAATGGCCGCCGCCGCGCCTGCAACAACGAGATGAGGGGTGACAGTGTGCATGTCCGCAGGGACCGCTTTGACAGATGAGGTGCTCATAGGATGGGTGGATATGGAGGGGTTCGGGTGAACGAACAGGTCGTGCGTTCATCTAACGACGAACGGGATTGTGTGATCAGGACAAGGAAAGTGAACTTTCTTCGAGACGACCGTGGCACGACTCATTCAAAGGGATTCAACAACCTGGTTCCGGTCCGCGCGAAATCACCCGTGTTGCGCGTCACCACCGTCAGATCATGCACTAGCGCTGTAGCGGCCAGCAATCCGTCGGTGACTGGCAGCGTCTGCCGCGCGGTGAGCCTACCCCAGCAGTCCGCGATCTCCACCGTCACAGGCATAATATCGCGTTCATAATCGGTTTCCAAAGTGCCCAACCATTGCTCGAACACGGGACATTGAGATGGAGACTTCTTCCTCAACAGCTCGATGCCTTTGCGGATTTCCCCAAGCGATAGCACGCTGATGAAGTGCCTCGACTTCAATACCGATGCTGCCCACTGGCGCACCTTCGGATTCGCCTTGGCTCCTTTGCGGAGTTCAGAGAGCACATTCGTATCCAGCAAAAAAGCCATCAGAGCACCACCTCACGATGAGATTCGACGTCGCGGCTGCGGCTCAGATCCAGCTCCACATTTGGCCGCACCTGCCCCTCTTCAGAAAGCAGAAACCCCATCAATGACGGTTTCTCCACCGCTGGCCGGTTCAGCATCTCCTTCAAAATACGCCGATGCTCCTCCTCCACCGAAACCCCATGAGCAGACGCCCGGCGCTTCAGTTTTTGGACCAGCGAATCTTCAATGCTTCTGACCAGCAGTTGAGCCATGATGTGATGGTGCTATCATTGATAGCGCTTGTCAAATTTTGACGACTCCCTAAAAAAATGGCGTGGCAGCCTTTGGAGCCGCCACGCCGTTTGTTCTCAATGGGAGTGTCTTACAACCCCAAGTCCGTCACCGCGCCCTGGCTGGCGCTCGTCGTGAGCTTGGCGTACTTGGCCAGCACCCCACGAGTGTAGCGGGGCTTTGGCTGCTTCCACCCCTTGAGGCGCGTGGCGAGCTCCTTGGCGGGACTGCCGAGGGTGATCGCCCTCTTCTCCGCATCAATGGTGATGGTGTCGCCGTTTATGATGACAGCGAACGGAC
>JAQGPI010000121.1 GCA_028293175.1 Verrucomicrobiaceae bacterium
CTGGCTGCTACCTGTCGCTCTGTGGACCCGCGACCGCATCGGTCCCGCTGTGCTCAAAGAAGCCCATCACGAGCTCGATTCCATTCGCATGGCCAATGTCTATGCCTCCACCGATCAGGGCAAAACCTGGACCCGGCGCGGCGGCGTTGCCTTCCCTCGCACCGACTTCGATGAACACATGATCGTCGAGTTGAACGACAGCCGCCTATGGATGCTGGCGCGCACCAAGGATGGCATCAGCGACAGCTTCTCCACCGACAAGGGCGCTACTTGGAGCGAGCCCGCGCTCTCATCGATTCAGAATCCCAGCGCCCGCTTCTTCATCCGCCGCCTCGCCTCCGGCAAGCTCCTGCTGGTGAAGAACGGCCCGACCAACATCCGCCTGCCGCGCCGCTCGAACATGTCGGCCTTCCTTTCCACCGATGATGGCAAGACCTGGAGCAAAGGCCTCTTGCTTGACGACCGCGCCGAGGTGTCCTATCCCGATGGTTTCCAGGCACCGGACGGTGTAATACACATTCTCTATGATTGGAACCGCCATACCGATGCGGAGATCCTGCTCACCAAATTCAAGGAAGAAGACATCATCGGTCCGTCGAAAGAGGCCAAGCTCACGATGGACCCTGAGGAGATCAAGAAGCGCGCCAAGGTCGGCAAGCTGCTGGTAAACAAGGCCCATTCCCCGAATCTGCCGAAGTCCATCAAGCCCGATCCCAAGTGGACCGCCCAGGGCCTGGAAGACGCGAAGCAGGACTTCAAGAGCATCCCCTATGACGGCGTGACACCTAACAAAATGGTGTGCGACACCACGCTACGCGAACTTCCCGACGGCTCATGGATTCTCTTCATGCTCGCCGGCGGCGACACTGAGCCCAGCCCCCTGAACTACACCGGCGTGACCCGCAGCACCGACAAAGGCAAGACCTGGACCCCCTTGGAACCCTTCAATGTCGGCTTCCCGCGGGAAGGCAAAACCATTGGCCAGGGGCCCACCGAGCTCATGATCCAGGGCCAACAGTCCACCCTGTTCTTCTCCACCCATTCCAAGCATTGGGCCAATGACTGGCGCTCCTGGTATCTCACCACCGACGACGGTTTCAAAACCTGGAGCAAGCCCTTCGAAGTCCCCGGCAGGCTGAAGGAACGCACCTTCATCCGCAAGCACATCGTCACCAAAGACGGGCGCATCATGATCCCCTTCCAGCACTACATCGGCCCCGATGACGAGCAGGACAAAGCACCGCTCGACCGCGCCTTCACCAACCCGCGCAACGGCGTCCTCATCAGCAGCGACAATGGCAAGACCTGGAGCGAGCATGGCAACATCCGACTCACGCCCAACGATCGCTACTTCGGCTGGGCGGAGAACGATCTCTTCGAGCATCCCAACGGCAACATCACCATGGTCATCCGTGGCGACGGCCTCGGCGGCATGCTCTATCGGGCGGAATCCAAGGATGGCGGCAAGACCTGGCCCGAGTTCGCCAGCACCACGCCCGTTCCCAACCCCGGCAGCAAGACCACGCTCTACAGCCTGGGCGGCGATACCGTGGCCATCCTGCACAATCCCAACAGCAAGCACCGCAGCCCCATGGCGCTATGGATCAGCTTCGACGGGATGAAGACCTGGCCCTACCAGCGCGTGCTCCAGCAGGAATCCGTCGATGGACCCAAAGGCCGCATGAACTACCCCGATGGCTTTGTGAGCCAGGACAAGCAGTGGCTGCACTTCGCCTTCGATGACAACCGGCATCGCGCCGTCCACTACAGCGCGAAGCTGCCACAAACGAAGCAATGATCAAAATGGCCTAAGCTTGTACTTCACCGCTTCAAAGGATTCCACACACGCGCAAAGCCGAAGCCTTGAAAATCCTTGATGTTAACCGTCGCAAACTCGGTCACGCCTTGCCGCAGCATCGACAATCCCATGCGCCAGTCATAAGCCCGGCGTCTTGCGAACGTGTTGTCGCCAAGACGTGGCCAGAAGCTGTCATGAAAAGTTCGGCTTTCAGTGGGAAAACCAATCACCTGCCATTGCGGATGCTGCCGGAAAGCTTCGCAGACATCGACCGCAGCCGCTGCTTTCAGCGGCTTGGACAACACGGCCGGATTGCGCAGAAGGCAATAGAGTTCAACCAGGACCATTTCCCCATAGCCACGTCTCTCCGATCTTCCAATGACTCCAGAAAGGCGGCCGCTCGCGCATGATCCGCATTGCCCGACTCCACGGCGCGCAAAAGGATGTTTGTATCCACCGATATCATCGGCGGCTAAGGCTGCGGGTGGACTCGTCATCGGCAGCCATGTCGCGCAGTTTTTCCAGGGGCACCTTGATGCCGCCGCCATTCACACTCGGTAACTGCCACTTCTTCCGCTCTGGCGTGGGCTCTGGAAACCGAGACAGGAACAACTCAATCCCACGTCGAGTGATTTCTGCCAGTGACAGTTCACGCTCCGCCGCAAACGTCTTCGCCCGCTGGTACAGTTCGTCTGGAAGCTGAATTTGTGTACGCGTCATGCCGCCAATCTCACATCATAAAGCGAAGGTGGCAATTTTCCATCAGTACCCTGGCACCGTCATCCTCTGACATGCCCTCCCCATGAAAAAACACTCTCCTCATCGTGCACGTCGGCGCGCCGCATGCTTAGCGCGTTGTTTGGCGGCACCGCCGATTTGAACTTTGACATCAAGACCCGCACGCCCGTCTACAACTCAGCATCTGGAGGCTGCATTCCTGCCGGGCATAGTGTATCTTCCGCCATGCCCACCACCTCTTTGGATTCTACCGCCAAAACCACCACGGGCACCCCGAAATCCGACTGAATCCGACTGGATCAAACCAAAAATTCGCACGCAGCTACGAAAAACGCCTAGCCGAGCTGGTCGGTGCCAGCAATGAGGCGGGCAAGCCGTGTGGTATTCTGGTTCGCAACGCGGCGGACCTGCCGCAGTACCAGGCGCTCGGCTTCACCTGGATCGCCATCGATTCTGATCTCGCCTTGCTGCGCGAAGGCTTCCTGAAACTCCGAAACCAAGTGCCTGCGGCCAAAGAGAGCTTGCACTGACCTCCCCATCCGTGGGACCAATGAGACCATCAACCCATGAAATCCGTACGACACCTCATCACACTCGCTGCCTGTCTCACCTTCACCGCCATGGCGGAGGACGCCAAAGACACGGGCTTCGTTTCCCTCTTTGACGGCGCGACTCTGAAAGGCTGGCACCCCAGCGCCAAGAGCGGTCACAGCCGCACTAGTGGCAACACCTCCGGCGGTCGCTGGGTGGTCGAAGACGGCGCGATCACCGGCAGCCAGGACATCCCCGGCAACGGCGGCATCATCTTGACCGATGAGGAATACGGCGACTTCGAAATCTCGCTGGAGATGCGCAACGACTTCGGCCCCGACAGCGGCTTGTTCCTGCGCTGCACCGAGACGGGCAAGTGCTTCCAGGCGATGATCGATTACCACGGCGGCGGCAACGTGATGGGCATCTATGGCGAAGGCCTGGGCGGCAAGCCGCACCTGCGTAACTACTCCTTCAACGACACGCCGGAGAGCATCAAGATCCACGAGGAATTCAACGGTGTGAAGCAGCTCGTGGCCTTTCCCATGACGGCGGAAAAGTGGGCTGATTTCTGGAAGCACGGCACCTGGCAGGAGCTGCGCGCCCGCATCGAAGGCAACCCGCCGCACATCACCACCTGGATCAAGGGCGTGAAGTTCATGGAGTGGACGGAAACGGAGAAGCGCCTGGATGACAAGGGCCACATAGGCCTGCAAGTGCATGGCGGCGGCGACACCACCAAGCAGTTCGTCCGCTACCGCAACATCCGCATCAAGAGCCTGGACAAGGACAAGCCAAAGGACGCCAAGCCCGCTGCTGAAGCTGGCAAGTGACGCCCGGTTGATTCCTTGTCCAAACATCGCAGGCCCGCACCTGATGCCACGCATGACACGTCTCCCCTTCATCCTCGCCGCTTTCGCCCTGTCGTCGGACTTGCTTCACAGTGAGGACATCACCGCTGATGTCGTGGTCTATGGAGCCACGCCCGCCGGGGTGTGCGCGGCAGTTGGCGCAGCGCGTGAAGGAGCAACGGTGGTGCTCGTGGAGCCCACGGCGCATGTGGGCGGCGTGAACACGGGCGGGCTGTGTTTCAGCGATTCCAATCAAACGGACCGCACGGCCTTGCGCGGTCTGTTTGAGGAGTTCCATCTGCGCATGGAGGCGGACTATGTGAAGCGCGGTGTCACCCTGCCTTACAAGGTGGCCGAGAAAGACCAGAAGTCCTGGACCTATGAGCCGCATGTCGCCGCCAAAGTGACCGCTGCTTTGCTCAGCGAAGCCAAGGTGCGCGTGCTCACGGGTGAGGTGCTCAAGAGCGTTGTCAAGGACGCCGGGAGCATCAAGAGCTTCGCCACGGTGAAGGGCGATACCTTCACCGCCAAGGCCTTCGTGGATACCACCTATGAAGGCGATTTGATGGCCGCTGCTGGTGTGACCTGGACCATTGGTCGCGAGGGGCGCAAGGAGTTCAACGAATCCCTGGCGGGCAGGCAGTTCCCGAAGAAGCCGATGGCCATTTCCGGCCTGGATGACAAGGGCGCTCCCCTGCCCCTGATCACCGCCACGGATGCAGGTCCTGACGATGAAGGCGACCGCCGCGTGATGACCTACAGCTTCCGATTGTGTCTCACAGCGGAGGAGCAGAATCGCCTGCCATTCCCCGAGCCTGCGCACTACGATCCGGCGCGGTTCGAGGCCGTGCGCCGCTACTTTGCCAGCGATCCCAAGGCACCCTTGCTATGGGATCTGTATCCCCTGCCGGGCAACAAGGCCGATGCGAACAACGGCATCGGCAAGCAGTTCTCCATGGGCATCATCGGCGGCGGCAATGCCTGGTGCGAAGCCGATCAGACCGGTCGCGCCAAGATCTGGGAGGAACACAAGCAGTACACCCTGGAACTGTATCGTTTCCTCACCACCGATGCAGCCGTGCCGCAGGCGCTGCGTGATACACTGTCCAAGTATGGCCTGTGCAAGGACGAGTTCCCTGCTACCGATCATTGGTCGCCCCAGCTCTATGTGCGGGAGGGCCGCCGCATGCGCGGTGTGGATGTTGTCACGCAGGCCGACATCTTGACCCAAGTCACCAAGCCCGAATCCATCGCCGTCGCCTCCTTCCCCATCGACTCGCACGACTGCCAACGCATCGCCCGTGGCAATGGTGAAGTCATCAACGAAGGCACCATCTTCCCGGTGCGCAATGCCCTCAAGCGTGGCAGCACTTATCAGGTGCCCTATGGTGCCATCACGCCCAAGAAAACCGAGTGCACCAACCTGCTGGTACCGGTCGCCCTTTCCGCCACTCATGTGGCCTATTGCTCGATCCGCGTCGAGCCCACCTGGATGGTGCTCGGCCACAGCGCAGGCGTCGCGGCAGCCTTTGCCGCACAGCAATCACTGCCCGTTCAAGACCTGCCTTATGCCCCGCTGAAGGAAAAGCTGGTCGCGCAGAAGCAGGTGGTGGAAATGCCCGCTGCCTCCTCGCCGTCATCCCAGGCGCCCCAATGACCTCTCCTCGCTCAAAAAGCTGCAAGCTTCAGCTTCTTCCTCGTTAACGGGCTATGACGCAGGCTGTCTGAAAACCTCGCAACTGATCGTTGCGACCTGTCAGTCCGGCGCTACCTTTTCGCCCCCTTTCCCAGGCCCTCCCCTGGCCAGCCTGGCAGCAAAACTGCCCTTCAAAAACCCATGTTAGTGACGCCGATTTCACCCGGCTTCAGCGCCATCTCGCGCTTGAAGCTGGTTTTTGCCTGCCTTCTTCTATCCCTCTTCTCCACCTTCGCAGCCGGGCAAGCGGTGTGGGACGGCGGCGGAACCACCAATAACTGGTCTGACACCGTCAACTGGGGTGCCACTGTGCCGGCGGATGGCGGAACGCAGGCCCTGCAATTCGCAGGCACTACGAAGCTCGCGCCGGTCAATGACTTCGCCACCTTCACCGCCACCAGTCTCACCTTCAATAGTGGTGCCGGAGCCTTCAGCCTGAGCGGCAATGCCATCAATCTCACGGGCGATGTGGTCAACAACAGCAGCAATGCCCAGACCATCGCCCTGGGATTGAACCTGGATGCCACGCACACCTTCAACAGCGGCACCACCAGCCTGACAATCAATGGCAACATCACAGGTGCCACGGCTGGCATTACCAAGACAGGCGCTGGCACACTCGTCCTGGGGGGCAGCAACAGCTTTGGCGGGCTGGTGACGGTCAGCACAGGCTTTCTGCAAGCCACCAGCAGCACGGCCTTTGGCGATGCTGCCACGGGGGTAACCGTTACTGCGGGCGCTCGCGTGGAGCTTGCGAACGTGAACATCGCCAGCGAGCCCATCACCATCAACGGCACCACGGCGGATAACTTTGGCTCCTTGCGCGCCATCAGCGGCACCGGCACCTGGGGCGGCACCATCACTCTTGGTTCCGGTACCGGTGCAGGCGGCACGCGTGTGGGCACCACCGGGGCCTCCACGCTCGTCATGGCGGGGGCTATCGTCGACAACGGCAGTGGCTTCGACCTCGCCGTGCGCACGGATGGCAATACCAGCGGCAAGGTGGTGATCTCCAACAGCGCAAACAGTTACCGCGATACCTACATCGTGGTGGGCACGGTGCAGATCGATAGCGGCAATGACCGCCTGCCAACCACGCGAGTCTTGAATGTGGGCAACGCCTCGAACGTGAGTTTTGCCACCTTTGATCTCAATGGCTGGAATCAAACCGTGGGCGGTGTGGCCATGCAAGGTGGCGATACGACGATGACCAATACGATCACCAATAGCAACGCCACCACCGCCAGCACCTTCACCATCAACAACAGCAGCGCCAACACCTTCGGCGGCACGATCACGGGCAATCTCTCGCTGACCAAGACGGGTGCTGGTGATCTCGCCCTCACTGCGGGCGGTGCCGCTGGGAATGCCACCAACACCTACACCGGCCTGACCTCGATCAACCAGGGGTCCATCACCATCAGCAAGAACACAGGCCTGGGCAATACCGGCAGTGGAGCGGCCGCTTCCGGCACCGTCGTGGCAAGCGGTGCGGCGCTCCTTTTGCAAAACTCCATCACCGTGGGTGCCGAGGCCCTCTCGCTGAGTGGAAGCGGCATCAGCAGCAACGGTGCGCTGCGCAACGTCAGCGGCACCAACACCTGGGGCGGTGCCATCACGCTTCTCGCCAATGCGGAAATCCAGGCGGATGCAGGATCGCTCACCCTTGATGTGACCACCGGCAGCGCCATCACCGGCACCTTCAACCTCACCGTCGATACCTTTTCCACCAGCAGCATCACCGTTGCTGATCCCATCACCACGGGCACCGGTACGCTGACAAAGACCGGCATTGGCACCCTCACCTTCACCGGCGCAGCCAATACCTACACCGGCAACACCCTCATCAATGGCGGCACGCTTATCCTGAGCAAGGCCGCAGGCGTGGATGCCATCGCAGGCAACATCACCATCGGGGATAACTCAGGAGCGCTGGACATCCTCCGTCTGGGCAACAGCAGTCAGATCAATGACAACTCCATCCTTACCTTCAACGGCAATGGAAGTGGCAGTACCGCGGGAGTGTTTCAGCTCAATGGCAAATCAGAGACGGTGGCCGGAATCATCAGCGGTGCCACCAGCTCCGGCCTCATCGAAAACGAAGGAGGTGTGGCCGCCACACTCACGGTCAACAACAGTACGACGCAGACCTTTTCCGGCATCATTCGGGATGGCGACGGCACCGGCACGGATGGCAGTCTTGCCCTCGTGAAAAACGGTGCCAGCGGCACGCTCACGCTAAAAGGTGCGAACAGCTACAGCGGCCTCACCACAGTGACAGCCGGCGTCCTCCAGGTGCAACACGCTACTGGGCTGGGCACTGGCGATGGCACCATGACCACTGGGACAACAGTGGCCAATGGCGCACGCGTGGAGATCTCTGGCGGCATCACCATTGCCAATGAAGCCATCACCATCGTGGGCAATGGCGGCAATCCGGACTCATCCGGGGCACTGCGCGGTACGGGCTCAGGCACCAACACGTGGGGCGGCCCTCTCATCATTGGTTCCGCACCGGGTGTCGCGCCTTCCACTGGCGCACCGCGCATTGGAGCCCGTGATGGCAGCACTCTTGTCATCAGCGGTACCATCAGCGACAGCAGCAATGGATGGGATCTGGCCATTCGCACCGACGGAGCGGCAGGCAGCAAGGTGGTGATCAGCGGCACCGGGAACAGCTACCGCGATACCTATATTGTGGTGGGCCTGCTCGCCATCGATAGCGGCGACGACCGCCTTCCCGTGGCTTCAGTAGTGAGTGTGGGCAATTCCTCAGATGCCGCCACGGCCACCTTTGACTTGAATGGTTTCAACCAGCGTAGCGGCGGCCTGACTTCGCTCGGCACCACCATGACACGCACCGTCACCAACACGGGAGCAACCACCTCCACCCTCACCATTGATGCGGCAGCGGCGAACTCGTATGCGGGCGTCATCACCGGCGCACTCAACCTTGCCAAAGCAGGCACGGCCACCCAGACGTTGTCGGGGGTGAACATCTACACTGGCAAGACCAGTATTCAGGGGGGCACGCTGGCGCTCAGCGGCAGCGGCTCCATCGACTCTACCAACTGGATAGACATCTCTCAGGGTGCATCATTGAGCGTTTCGGGCCGCACAGGCGGCAGCTATACCTTTGCTCCTGCAACCGGGACCAAGGTGATCAGCGGCAGCGGCACCGTCACCGGTAATCTGACAGTGGGAGGCGTGGCCTATCTATCGCCAGGCACGACCTCAGATCCTGCGGACATCGCCAAAGCCGGCGATGGAGCGGGCACCCTCAGCGTTTCTGGCAATCTGATTTTCAATCCCTCAGCCGCTAGTACGGTCGCCATGCTGAACATCCTCAGCAGTTCGCAGGCGGATCAGCTCGTCATCGGCGGCGGACTCACGCTCAATAGCAACAGCAACATCATCGTCACCTTCGCCCCGGCCTTTTCTCCAGCACCAGGCAATTCTTGGAACCTCCTGGATTGGAGCGGCCTGCTCACTGCGGGAGGATTCAGCACCGGCACGAACTTCCGCACCGGCAACAATGCCGACAACAACGAAGGCAATCTCGACCTGCCATTCCTTGATGGAGGGTTTACCTGGCAGATCAGCAATTTCACCGGTTCTGGCTCGCTCACTGTCAGCATCACTCCGGAACCCTCGCGCGTTCTGCTCCTGTGCCTGGGCTTTGCAGGTCTGCTGTGGCGCAGGCGTCGCTGAAGCGCCCTAAAACGAGCCGGGCGAATCATTCACTGGGTCCACCGTCACGTTCATGTTCATCATCGTGAAATTGCCAAACATCGTCGCTAGCGCCACATCAGCGGCATCGCGGCCGTAGGCAACGACGATGCGGTTGCCACGCGTGAACTCCTCCGTCGCATCAAAGGTGAACCAGCGACCGCCAATGAAAGCCTCAAACCAAGCGTGCAGGTCCATCGGTCGCAGCAGGTGCAGGAAGCCCACCACCATGCGCGCCGGGACATTGATCGCACGGCACAGAGCGATGCCCAGATGAGCAAAATCGCGGCACACGCCGCACATCTTGTCGGCCGTTTCCAAGGCGGTCGTATTGGTATCGCTCGATCCCACTTCGTAGACGATGTGGCGATGAATCCAGGCGCGTATCCGCTCCACCTGTGCATACGTGGCGGGGCCGTCTCCCGCGATGGAGGAGGCCAGCACGCTGAACTCTTCGGACTGGCAGTAGCGGCTGGGCAAAAGGTAATGCAGCACATCCGTGGGAAGGTTTTGCACCAGCATCAGCGGTGCATAGATATCCGCATCCACTACCTCCGGCACCAGCACACGATAGCGCACGGAGAGGTGAAAATCACCGCCCGGCATCACGATGCGCTGGCATAGGTTGCCGTACAGATCCGCGAACTCCACCACCGGCACCTGCGGCTGGATGATGAATTCCTCACCCATCACCCATTGGGCCCAGCCGCTGCGCGGACGCAGCATGAAGATGGCCGGCACCTCTTCCGTGGTCTGGTAGTCTAGCTGGCAGGCGGCATCAAGGATCATGGAGAGAGCATACGACGACGGACCAGCACGAGCCTCATCTCGGCAATCGAGATGAAACGACACTGGGCAGCGCGAGTTTAAGGCGGCTGCCAGTACCGTGTTGCAGCGCCCGTCGCAAGGGCTTTGCGCCGCTACTTCGCCTTCTGCACGATCGTGATGGCGGCAACGGAACCGTTCTTCTCGAACTTCTTGTTGAAGGCCAGTTGCACCTTGAAAGTCGCCTCCGCCATACCGGGAACGGTGACTGTCGGCGGCGAAGAATAGCCAGAGCCGCCACTCACCAGCTCGATCTTGGTCGCCACGCCATTTTGTATCACGGCATTAGCCACCGCAGGTTTGGTCGGCCACAGCTCGCCGCGGCTGCGCACGTAGCGATAGTAATTCGAGGCGGCATCCAACTTGTCATTGGTCACGCCATACTTGCCCAGGGCCTTCATCAGCGCCGCCTTGTTCTCGCGCACCTGCCCCTCCTCTGGCCTCTCACCCGCGCCCGCCGGGTGCACATGGCTGAAGGCTTCACGGAATACCTCTGGCGCTACGCCGAGCGCCCCTGCGACCAGCACCACAGGGCGACCACGATCCACGCCCTCGGTCTCGTGGCCTTCCGAAAAGACGACGGGCACGCGTTTGATCGACTGGGCTTGAGCGACGGAGCCGATAAAGATCAAGGCCACGGCAAGGAAAGAGAGTTTCATAAGTTTAGAAGAGTTCATGCTGTTTAACGGCACCCCTCTGCGTTTTTGTATAAACTGCACTCTCCCATGATCCGATTTTTTCCTCTCGTTGTCATTGCCATTCTCACCGCCACAGCGGCTGGAGCAGAAACCACTATGTGGCAGCATGAGGAATTGAAGCGCTGGCCAGCGAAAGAAGCCAAGCAAGGAGTGGCGGTGGACGACCAGTTTTTCTATGCGATCACCAACAGTGAAATCGGCAAGTATCGGAAGGACACAGGCGAGCGCGTGGGCGGCTGGAAGGGCGAAAAGAACGGGCCGATCAAGCACCTAAATGCTGGTCTAGTGCTGGAGGGCAAGCTGTACTGCGCTCATTCGAACTTCCCCACGATCCCTGAAGAAAGCTCGGTGGAGATTTGGGATGCTGCAACGATGCAGCACATTGATCAGCATCGCTTTGAGAAGCCGCCGGGATCGCTTACCTGGGTGGATCGTCGCGGTGCGGAATGGTTTGCCTGCTTCGCGCATTACAGCACCACCAGCGATCCGGCGCTCAGCCGCGTGGTGAAGATGGATGCGCAATGGAAGGTGCTGGCTACGTGGTCCTTCCCCGCCGATTTGATCAAGCGTTTTGCAGGCAACAGCAGCTCGTGCGGAGCCTTTGGTCCCGAGGGGCATTTGTTTGCCACGGGTCATGACGCCACGGAATTGTATGTGCTCGATCCACCGCAGTCAGGCACAGAGATAGTTCGGCACGAGACCTTTCCCGTATCCGCCGAGGGCCAAGCTTTTGCCTGGGACCGCAGCCAGCCTGGCCTCCTCTATTCGATCAAGCGCAGTACTCACGAGGTGATCGTCTCACGTATCACACGCGGACCGCCGGTGGCTGAAACGCCGAAGGCTTCCGAGGCCAATACGCTTCAAATCTCTTCGCTGGGCAAGGAAGAACAAAAGAGCGAAGATCACTCCCGCGCCATTGCCGTGGCCCTTTCGCCGCTGGCTCCGAAAGGTGCGACCAAACATGAGGCGCCGCTCAAGGCTGATGATGAACCGATTTATCTAGCCAAGGATGCCCTGCCACAAACCGTGGACGGCAAGCACTATGATTTCGTCATTGTGGGCGGCACTGGTAGCGGCGTGCTTTGTGCGGTGCGGGCGGCGCGCGAGGGCTGTTCCGTGCTGCTGGTGCAGCACAACCGTCACATCGGCGGCATAATGGCTAATGGCTTGATGCAATGGGATGCTCTCTATGGCGGCCCTCGCGCGCCCTTATTCACCGAGCTGCTGGGCAACATCGAGAAGCATTACATTGATACCTTCGGCCGTGACTCGGGCGATCACCAGATCATCCGCTACACTCATGAGCACTACCCCATGGGCTGGGCCGAACCGCATGTGGCGGAACGTGAGTTTAACCGACTGGTGGCGGGTGAAAAGAACATCACGCTTCTGCTCTCGCACTATGCGGCTGCGGTGAAGCGCGAGGGTTCGCTGATCAAAGGCATAACGCTGCGCGAATACGGCACCACGCATGATGTTCACGTCACGGGCACTAGCTTTGCCGATGCCACGTATGAGGGCGATCTCTTCGCACTGGCCAAGGTCCCGTATCGGGTGGGACGCGAAGCGCGGGACGAATACCAGGAACCGCATGCGGGCAAGATCTTCGTCAATATCGACAGCAGCGTCCCGCAAAGCGTGGCAGAACAGCACCTCAATATCGCGCACTACAAGTCCCGGCAAGGCAGTGTTGATCCCACCAGTCCTTTCACAGCGGATGGCGCTGTGCAGGCCTTCAACTACCGCTTCTGCGTCTCGCGCGATCCGGCTAACAGATTGCTGCCTGACAAACCCGCGAGCTACAACCGCGAGGAGTTCCTCGCCTTCAACCGCAAAAGCATCGCCACGAATGGCGGGCCAAACTTGAAGTCGCACATGAACAGCCCCATCCTGCCGGGTGAGAATCACGCCTATCCAGAGGCCTCCTGGCCTGAACGCGAAAAGATCATCCAGCGTCATCTCGACTTCGCCCTTGGGCTGATGTGGTTCCTGCAAAACGACGCATCCATCTCTCCTGCCAAGCGCGCCGAATTTCGCGAGTGGGGCCTGGCCAAGGATGAGTTCACCGACCACGGACACATCCCTTATGAAATGTATGTTCGCGAAGCCCGCCGGATCGTCGGCCGTCACGTGATCAGCGAGCAGGACAACCTGTTAACTGCTGACTACGGCCGCACGCCCATCCAGCCCGACAGCATCGCCTTCACCGACTGGTACATGGACTCGCACTCCTGCACGAACGACTCGCGCCCTGGCTTCCATTATGATGGCAAGCTCATCCTCACTGAGGAGTCGCGTCCCATCCAAGTCCCCTATCGCAGCCTGCTCCCGCAAGGCGTGGAGAATCTACTCGTGCCGGTATGCCTGAGCGCCACGCATGTGGCCTGGGGCGCGATCCGCCTGGAGCCGGTATGGATGCAGACCGGCGAAGCCGCTGGATTCGCCGCCGCACTTGCGAAGAAGGATGGTGTCACTCCGGCCGTATTGAATGCCGACAAACTGGTCCGCATGCTGGTGGAGCGGCGACAGATGGTGAGCTTCTTTAACGATGTCAAGGTCACCGGTCCTGAGGCCTGGATACCCGCCGTGCAGTACCTTGCCACCCGCGGTTTCTTTTCCAGCTATGATGCGCGAGCTAATGATCCGCTGGATACCGAAACGGCAAAGCTATGGGCCGCAGCCACAACCAAACACACAGACGCGCGACAACTCGCAGCCTCGCTGGCCAAGGTGAAATCACAGGAGCCTATCACGGCGGCTAGATTTGCTGCTTTGCTGAAGCACGATGAGATGTTGACCAAGTTCACACTGACACCCGAGAAGCCCATCTCGCGCGGCGATGCCTGCCGCGTGATTTACCGCCTGACAGGCGGGCGCTAGCGCATAGATAAGTGCGGTGCATCGCCATGAGCAGCCGCCCAATCCATCCTCGGATAGCCTGGGCACCGCCGCCAGCTTTAGCTTTGAACTTAGCGCTAAAGAGAATGTCGGGGACCGCATGGAGACCGTGCACCGCGAGATCTGGCGGCGGTTCATCGACAAGCATAACGTGATAATGCGCTTGTAGCGTCTGCGGACGAGAGAGTAGCAGCGCGCCTCACTCGAAGCACTTCCACAGCTCTTCCGCAAACAGCCGGTGACCTCGGTCATCAGGATGGTTGATGGTGTTGTTCAGCAGAGTGAGGTAGGGCAGGCCTTCCTTCCACAGATGCTCCCAGCGTGCGGAGGCATCGGCGAGGCCGAGCTGGTGTCGGGTGGCGAAGTCGCGCAGGGCCAGCACGTAAGGGCGTTTTTCCGCTTCGCGCATGCTATTAAAACCCATCATCTTCCACATGGTGTAGTGGGGTGTGATAAGAATGACCTCGCTGCCCAAGGGAGCCAGCCGCTTCAAAATTTCGCTGTATCCCTGCTCTACTTGCGCAGCGTTCATGCCTGCATCGTTGACGAATTCGATGGTCACCAGATCGGGCGTTGCGGCCACCACGCGGTCGAATCGCGCCGGGTTCTCGGCGCCATGCAAGCCGCGATACGGGAACTTCTCCGGTTCAAGCCATTGACGACTATTCGAGCCGCCAGCGCTGAGATTTTGCACATCAATTTTGGCATTGGGGAAGCGGCTCTTGAGGCCTGCTGCGAAGACATCCACATAGCGCAGCTCAGGCTTTGAGGCATTGCCGCCTGCCGTCACTGAATCGCCCAGGCAGACGATGGTCACCGGCTGCCCAGCCCTGATCTTGGCCAGGGTCTTGGGGATACGACCTGCGGTGGAGCCGGTCTCCGCTTGCGCTGCCGACTCCGTGATCGGGTAAATATTGTCCGGCGGCACCTCGGTGGCGCGATGATCCACAAACACGTGTGCGACAGCAGTCTGCCCTGCGTCGGGTTCCGCAGGCATGGGCGAACTGATGTGCGGCTCGCCTGCCTTGAGCGTGGCCTTGCCTTCGGCCGAGACCTGCACGGTATCCATACGCCGCAGCGAATAGCGGTAACTTGCGTA
This sequence comes from Verrucomicrobiaceae bacterium, assembly GCA_028293175.1. Taxonomy (GTDB): domain Bacteria; phylum Verrucomicrobiota; class Verrucomicrobiia; order Verrucomicrobiales; family Verrucomicrobiaceae; genus CAINXC01. The sequence continues at coordinate 14,864 of JAQGPI010000121.1, forward strand.
CACTGTATCATTGCTGGTCACCTTGCTCTTTGGTCCAATGCCCACGTGGCCCCATCCCACATCCACCAAATAGTCTTCACCTTCCTTGAGTATATCGCCATCCGGTTTGATGCGGACTTCCAGCGAACCAGGGACAAAGGAGCCGCTGGCATTCACATCGCGCGCATTGCAGGCTTTCAACCGCGTGCCCTTGGACCAGCCAGCAGGCTTGTCCAAGGAGAGCTTCAGGGGTTCATTCTTTACGCTTAGAATGGGAGCCGCAGCCACTGCAAGAGAAGCCGCTTCTTTGACCTGGACTTCCCGGTCACCGACTTTCAACGAACCAGGAGCCACCTTCATACTCGCTCCCTGAGCGGTGAAGGATTCAGCCGCCCTCAAGGGCGAGCAAAACAGACTGAAAAGGCAGAGCGACAGGAGGGGAAAAGTCTTCATGGCGAATAGCCTTTCTAAACGCAAGGACACAAGCAAGTCCTGCAACCCTCTCCGCTACTTGGCCTTTTCGTAGTGCTCTCGAATCTTCGCGGCAGTAGGGTCCAGGCCGCTGGCTTTTTTGAAGTACTCCAGCGCCCGCGCCTTGTTGCCCAGCTTGACGTGAATCTGGCCGATGTGATCGAAAATCTCAGCGTCCTCAGCCCCAGGCTCCTTGATCGCCGATTCCACTTCTTCTAGCACCTTGAGCGCCTCGGGGTAGTTGCCTTTTTTGAAGTGGAACCAGCCGAGGCTGTCGAGGTACACCGGATTCTTCGGCGAAAGCTGGTTGGCTTTACGGATAAACTCGCCCGCCTGGTCCAGATTCTTGCCCTGATCGAGCCACATGTAGCCGAGGTTGTTCAGCACCACGGCAGCCTGCGTGGGATCATCCTGCGGCACCAGTGCGATGGACTTCTGGTACTTCTGCGCCGCATCATCATACTTGTCCATCCCTTGCAGGGTATCGCCCCAGGACTGGTAAAAGCGGTCGTTCAGCAGGTCGGGAGCCATTGCCAGAGCGAGGGTTTCGGTCTTCTCGTAAAACCGGAGCGATTCATTGTAGAGCTTCATTGCCCGGTTCGCCCAGGCGGCCTGAAGGGTGAAGCGTGGATTGTTGGGGAAAAGCGCAAGCGTGCGCTTCGCTAGCTGCAAGGCCTTCTCTGTCTGGCGCGTGAGCAGCAGCAGGCGGCTCAGGTTCATGTAATCGCTGGCATCGCCGCCGGCCGCCTGAATCAGGGCCTCGGCATGGGGCACGGCTTTTTCGAACTGCTCCTTGCGTTCGTACATCCCGATCAGCAGCCGACGCTGCTCCACATCGCTAGGGGTGGCCTTCAGCAGTTCCTCCAAAAGGTTCAGGGAGTCCTCCTCGCGATCCAGCGTCTGGTACAGCCGCACCAGCAGCTTCGTGGCCTCTGGATTCGCTGTCCGCTTGGTCAGCGCCTCCGCCACCTTGGCCGCCTTTTCGAGCTGGTTGCTCAACAGGTAAAACTTGGCGACCGCCAGCTCAACATCGGCACGCGACTGGGCAAAGCCCAGCGCCTTCTCAAAGAAGGGATTCACCTTGGCGCGATGCTGTTCCTTGAAATCCGGGTGGTTCAGCGGCCACACTTGCTGGGCCGACCTGCCAGTTTCCAGCCAGAAGTCAGGGTCTGAAGTGGTCTGCCGGGCGGCGAGATCGAGCGCTTTGACCGCTTCCTCGTGCAGATTGCGCGCCAGATAGATGATCACCGTTTCGCGGTACAGGGTCGCGTCTTCCGGGAACTTGGTCAGCGCCGTGTTCAGCACCTTGGTGGCACGATCCGGCTCAAAGGGATCATCCCCTGGATAGGTGGCCAGGAACCGCGCCAGATTCACCGCCGGTGCGCTGGTGCCGGGGCTAGCCTTGATGCAGTCTTCCAGCACCTTCATGGCCGCGGCCCGGGTGTCATAGTTCAGAGCCAGCTCTGCGGTATGAAACGCCAAGTCTGCATTTCCAGGGTCCGCCAGGGCGGCCTGCTGGTAATGCCTGAGCGCCTCGCGCATGCGCCCGGCGTTCTCAAACTGCAGTGCCGCTGAGTAGTGAGCGTAACCATCCGCGCGGGGGGATGCCGCGCTTTTGGCCACTACGCGCCCCAGGGAGAGATCGGCGCTGGACGCCGCTTGTCCTGCCATCACCGTCACTGCGCAAATCATCTGCGCAGCAACAACAACGGCCCGCCATTCTTTCCCAAGCGTAAGCGAGGGAAAGCACTGGAGGGCACAGTTGAAGCCGCTGCCGCTTCGATTTGATCGAAGAGCGACGTGGGGCAAGAACATGCTGGAAGCTAGTAAACTAGCTCTTGTAGCGCAAACGCTTCTTATGGCGGTTTGCACGCATGCGCTTCTTGCGCTTATGCTTATTGATCTTCGTCTTTCTGCGCTTCTTGAGTGAGCCCATGATATTGTCTTCGGTTCGGTGGCTGCGTGGCTATTGCGTCGTTATTGGACAACTTTGTTCAGAGGGTACTCCACGATTCCCTCTGCGCCCAGTGACTTGAGCTTCGGAATGATTTCCCGCACGATGTGCTCGTCGATCACCGTCTCCACAGCCACCCATTCTTTGGTGGACAGGGGGGAGATGGTCGGGAGACGCAGTGAGGGGATGCACCCGATCACGTTTTGCAATTGCCCTTCAGGCACGTTCATTTTGAGGCCGACCTTGTGGCGGGCCTCCAACGCACCTTTGAGCAAAAGGGTAAGCCGCTCCATCTTGCCGCGCTTCCAAGGATCAGCGGCGGCGGACGGGCTGGCAACAAACTGGGGATAGGACTCCATGAGGGTGTCCACAATGCGGAGCTTGTTTGCCCGCAGGGATGATCCGGTCTCGGTGATGTCCACGATGGCATCCACCAGTTCCGGCACCTTCACTTCGGTGGCTCCCCAGCTAAATTCGACTTCGGCTTTTACGCCGTGCTTTTCCAGGTAGCGCTCTACCATGCCCACGGCTTCGGTGGAGATGCGCTTGCCTTCCAGATCCTTCACCGAATTGATCGGCGAATCGTCGGGCACCACCAGGACCCACCGCGTAGGATTCGAGGTGGCCTTGGAGTACTTCAGGTCAGCGATGACTTCCACAACAGCGCCGTTCTCGACAATCCAATCGAGCCCGGTGATGCCGCAATCAAGGAAACCATGGTCCACATAGCGACCAATTTCCTGGGCACGCAGCAGACGGATTTCCAGTTCGGGATCATCCACTGTCGGACGATAGGAACGGGAAGGAATGACGATGTTGTACCCAGCACGCTTGAACAAGTCCAAGGTCGGCTCCTGGAGGCTGCCTTTGGGCAGTCCTATGCGGAGGGTGTTCTTTGGTTCAGACATCGGGGTGGGAAAAGGGGTGGCGATGGTACGCACTTGAATCCGTTTGGCCAATTGTTTTTTCCGCCCGCATCCATTCTCGCGGGTGACCGCTGGTTTTTCACCAGAGCCTGTGTCGCTTTTTGGTGACATTCCTGTGCAATTCCAGTTTACCCCCGGCGCGCACGCTCCTATTAAACATCACCATGCACGACCCGCGTATCGACCAGCTTGCCCGCCAACTCGTTTCCTATTCCACCCAGGTAAAGAAAGGCGACCGCGTGTGGATTGATTGCTTTGACGTGCCTGCCTCCGTGCCCGTGGCCATGATCCGCGCCGTGGCGGCCGTGGGCGGCCTGCCGATCGTGAAGCTGCACGACACCACGGTTTCACGCGAGCTCATGATCCACGCCAATGAGGAGCAGTACGAACTGCTGGCGAAGAACAATCTGGACCTGATGCTGGAGACGGACTGCTACATCGCCGTACGCGGCAGCAACAACATCACAGAGAATTGCGATGTGCCGCCAGAGAAGATGCAGATGGTGATGGCAAAGCTGCGCGCGCTGCAAAATGAGCGAGTGAACAACACGCGCTGGTGCGTACTGCGCTGGCCTACTTCTTCCATGGCCCAGCAGGCCGGAATGAGCACCGAGGCGTTCGAAGATTTCTTCTTCAAGGTCTGCCTGCTCGATTACGCTGCGCTGATGCCTGCGATGGATGCGCTTAAGGACCTCATGGACAAGACCGAGAAAGTCCATATCAAGGGGCCCGGCACTAATCTCCAATTCAGCCTCAAGAGCATGGGTGCCATTGCTTGCGGCGGAAGACATAACATCCCCGACGGTGAAGTCTTCAGCGCCCCTGTACGTGATAGTGTGAAAGGCACTGTGACTTACAATGCCCCCAGCATCTATCAGGGCGTGGCTTTCGACAGCATCAAGCTGGAGTTCAAGAAGGGCAAGATCGTCGCCGCCACGTCTAACAACACCAAGGCGCTTAACAAGATCCTCGACAGTGATGAAGGCGCGCGCTTCATCGGCGAATTCGCCATCGGCTTTAACCGCGAGATCAAGGAACCAATGCGCGACATCCTGTTCGACGAAAAGATCGCCGGCAGCTTCCACTTCACCCCCGGCCAAGCTTATGAAGGCATCGCCGACAACGGCAACCGCAGCCAGGTGCATTGGGACATGGTCTGCATCCAGCGCCCCGACTACGGCGGCGGCGAAATCTGGTTCGATGGTAAGCTGATTCGCAAGGACGGCAAGTTTGTCATCAAGGCGCTGGAGCCGCTGAATTGAGGGATAGCCACAAAAGATCTCAAAGATCACAAAGAATATTACTTCGAGCTTTGTGACCTTATCAGGCAGACCGCTTATGATGCGCGCAAGTATCTGGGCAGTGGGCATCTGGAGAAGGTCTATGAGAATGCCCTGGCCCATCGGCTAAGGAAGGCCCGTGTGCCGGTGATTCAGCAGCATCCGCTCAGTGTGCGATGAAGACGGGACGCCTCTTGTCGACTACTTTGATCTTTTGTCGATGAACGACTCATCGTGGACTGAAAGCGGGGCGCAGACTTGCACCCGAACATTCCGCCCAAATGCTCGGCTACCTCCGCGCCTCCGGCATCCCGCCACCAAGGGTGGCCTCTTCGCCCTGACTCACGGGCTCGCAATGAGCCTAGGACCTGCGATCCGGGTCAATGCCATCGCACCAGGCTGGATCGATGTGGACGGCGAGAAGCTGCGCAAAAAGGACCACGCCCAGCACCCCGTAGGCCGCGTGGGCAAGCCCGAAGACATCGCCGAAGCCGCCCTCTTCCTCCTCGATCCCAAGACCTCCGGCTTCATCACCGGCCAGACCCTCATCGTGGACGGCGGCATGAGCGTGAAGATGATTTATGATCTTAAGAACGGTTTCAGCTTGGCGTTGATCCTCACTAGTTCTCAAAGCTAGCCTTCAGATTGCAACTTTTGTCATCTATAGTAGATTGAGATTGACTCACACTTGTGTTCATTATCCAGCTGTCAGGCTGTTGCACCAAGCACATGTCTTCACCTACCTCACCTTGGAACGATTCGGCAGAACGCGTCAGTCCGGACGGTTGCTATCGAGCCATTATCAAGTGCGCTTGCGAGGTTGGTATGGGTGCGCCAACAAGGGGCACATTGGTTATCTCGGACAATTTCAACGGCGGACATATTCACGCTCGCTTGGAGTCGTCCAATCCCTCCTTTGTTTGGTCGTCTGATTCCAGGGCATTGGCTTTTCCTCAGTGGACACCTGATAGACAACAGCGCCTGTGCATCGTATCCGTCCCGAGCGGCACCGTTCGTTCCTTCGACGACGAGTTTGACGTGTTAGAGTTGCACTCCTTTGAGCGGGGCATAATCCGTGGTGTTGATTCGCCGATTCACATGCCACGAATTTTTGAATTTTCGGTCGGGGACTTAATTAAACATGGCACCACCTCGCACTAGACATGTGCAAGCGATCCGAGCCAGCACCCCGTCGCCGCGTGGGCAAGCCCGCAGACATCGCCGAAGCCGCCCTCTTCCTCCTTGATCCCAAGACAT
>JAQGPI010000132.1 GCA_028293175.1 Verrucomicrobiaceae bacterium
CGTTCGTTCAGCTCGAAAGCCGCGCGATTCTGGCCGTCGCTGGTCTTGATGAGGAAGGTCTGGTATTGTGGGGCAACGTTCAGGCTCGGCTGGAGCAACGATTGCAGCAGGTAGTCTGGCGTGCTGGCATTGGCGATGGTGGACAAGTTTGGTCCGGCAGTATGACCGATGCCATCGGCGCGATGGCAGACGGCGCAGCCTCCGAGCTTGGTGGACATAAAGACGTTGCGGCCATTGGCTAGATTTGGAGCATCAGGAACGCGGTCAAGATAAGTGCGCCATTGGTTGAAGCTCTTTGCATCCGGGCGGGCGGCGGGGAAGTGCGCACGGCCTAGTACACGGTCCACCGAGGGTTTCATGTTCAGCTTGTCCAGCTTCTCAAGTGTTTGCTTGGCATCGGCGGAAAGAGCGGCTCCTTGCAGGGCTTGTAATGCGGCGCGCTCAAGGTTGTCATCGACCGCAGGATCGCTCACCAGCGTTATCAAAGCCGCCACATCCCTGTCATTCAACTGCGCATGCATGAGAGCCGCAGCGCGTACCGCTGGGTTGGCTTTCTCATTGAAGGCGATGACGTGCAGCGGCTCCAACCGAGCGGGATCGTGCAGAGTGCCAAGGTAATGAATGAGCCATACCTTGTCGGCCTCCAAAGCCCTTGCGACCAGGGGAGCCACTTCGGCTGCCTTCAAGTTTCGGTCGCGATCCGGCAGGATTTCCAAGGCTAATCGCTTACGTTTGACCGGTGCGAGCGGATCGGTGATGTCTTGCTTCAAACGCTTCACCAGCTCGGCTTCAGAGGTGGTGGCGGATTCGAGACGAGCGAGGGCGGTGATGCCAGCGTAGTACAAGGACGGTGTGATACTCTCATCCTTGAGCAGTGATTCGACCATGGGCTGAAAGGATGCCAGCCGCTTGTCGGAAACCCATTTTAGAGCCAGGAGGGCGAGCTGTGCATCCGCGGTGGAAAGGCCCCGCTCAATGAGCTTCGCAGCAGAGTTGGGCAGTTCGTTGGGCTTCAAGCTTTCCAATTCGACGGCTTTGCGGGCCGCCAGCAGCAGACCTGCATCAAGGCGCGGTTGGCTCCAAATATGACTGGAAAGCTCTGCGAGTTGCGAGCCTTCCTTGGACAGCCTTTGAATAGCGGAGGATTGAATGTAGGGGTTGGGGCTGGCAAGCCACTTCAAGGCTTCTTCATCGCTTGGAGCTGCTCCGTTGAGGATGCGATCGCGCAAAGTGGTATCGACCTCTGGCGGATAGGGCTTGGCCGTGGCGTCCAATGAGCCGCCTTCCTTGGATGAGATGCGCCAGATACGTCCCTTGCCATGCAGTTCATAGTCGCGCTTGACCCAATCCGTCACGAAAAGCGAGCCATCCAGGGCGGTGGCAAAGGCGACCGGACGGAAATCCTGGCCCCCTTCCGCCAGCAGTACGCGCTCGGTTTTAAAGGTGCCATCCTTGGGCTGAAGACGATAGCTTTCCACCCGGTGATCTACCCAGGAGGCGACAAGTAGGGTACCTCGCCAGCGGGCACTCAGGCCGTTATAAGACAGGTTGTCCCGAGGATTGTAGAAGATCACATCGCAAGGTGCTTCGCCCGTGCCGGAGAGCATGGGAAGCGTGCCGGGGAGATGACCGTTCCACGAGATGAAGGGATGCAAACCGCTGCGACCGTAGCGGAACTCGTAGCCATGATCGCCGCCTTCAATGATGTGGTTTAGACGGCAGGGCGGGCTTGAATCCGGGTCGTTGTCGGTGGCGAAAACATTGCCCCAGGGATCGACGCAGACGCCAAAGGGGTTCCAGAAACCGGTGGCCACGCGATGCAGGTTTTTACCATCTGTCGTGATATGCCAGATGTTGCCGCCTTCGCCCTGGTCGCTGTAACTTTTGCCATCCGAACCGGTGAGCGTGTAGGTCGCGCCGAGGTTTTCGCCCATGCCAAAATAGAGGCCGCCCTTGCCATCAAAGGCGAGACCGGAGATGCCGTTGTGGGGGTAGCGGCCTTCAGTTTCCAGCCACACGATTTTACGCTCCACCTTGGCGGGTATGCCCTCCGGGTTTTGCTCGCTCAGGCGCAGGATCTCATTGCGGGTGGAAAGGTAGATGCTGCCATCCGGGGCGGTGGCGATGTCCATGGTCATCTCCGTTTGGTCCAGAATCACCTGACGTGAATCAGCTTTCCCATCGCGGTCGGTATCCTTCAGCCACACGATTTGATCATGGGCCGGACCCTTCCAGTCCTTGGGCCGGAAATGCGTCTGGCTCTCGATTACGAGGAGGCGGCCTTCCTTGTCAAAGGTGATCCCAATGGGCGTCTGGATTAGTGGGTCCGCCGCGATGAGCGTCGCCTCCAACGCCTCGTCATTCACCTTCGGCGGCTCGATAGCGTCCTGAGCCCAGGCTATGGCGGGGGCAAGGAGGGCAAGCAGGGTGAGGGATCGTGGGGAAAACATGGCGGGGCACAGTATGAAACAGGTTGCCGCCGCTGGCGATGAGAAAGCGCCATTGCTTTCCAGGCCTGGGGAGGCACTGTAGGCCTGCCATGCCTAGCCGAGTATATGCCGTGCAGTTTGACATCGCCTGGGAGGACAAGGCGGCCAATTTTGCTAAAGTTTCGCGCCTGCTGGAGGCGGCGCAACCGCGGCCCGGTTCGCTGATCGTTTTGCCGGAGATGTTTGCCACGGGTTTCAGTAAGCAATTGTTCCGAACGAAGGACACAGAGACCAGGGAAACGGAGGTCTTTTTGAAACAAATCGCGGCCCAACATCAGTGCTGTGTGATCGGCGGCCTCATCACGGCAGGATCGCCTGGCAAGGGCCGCAACGAGGCACTGGCTATTGCTCCTGATGGCACTGAACTGGCCCGGTATGTGAAGATGCAGCCCTTCACCGCAGGCGATGAACATTTGATCTATGAGCCCGGCTCTCGCGTGATGACCTTCGAATGGCAGGGGTTCACCGTGGCGCCGCTTGTTTGTTACGATTTGCGCTTTCCTGAGTTGGCGCGCGAAGCAATCTCACAGGGCGCGGACCTTCTGGTCTACATTGCTAACTGGCCGATCAAGCGCACCCATCATTGGGTGGCCCTGTTACAAGCTCGTGCTATTGAGAACCTTGCCTGGACAGTGGGGGTGAACCGCTGTGGCAGCGACCCTGATTTTTCGTATTCCGGTCGTACGCTGGTGGTTGATCCTCATGGCACTATCACGGCTGATGCGGCGGATCGCGAGGGGGTGCTGGAGACGGTGATCGATGTGGAAGTGGCTACGAACTGGCGCGGGCAATTTCCGGCGCTGAAGGATGCGGGCCTGGCGTAAAGGTGTCTCTTCAGTTCCCATTTGCGTGCATCCGGATCCATTTGCGTTGGACCATTCCGGAAAGAGTATTTAACCGCAAATGGATCCGGATGCACGCAAATGGGAAAGCGTTTCCTATGCTCTTGGATGTGCATCGGTGTACACTTCCTTCATCCGCTGCGTGGAGACGTGTGTGTAGATCTGCGTGGTGCTCAGGCTTGCGTGGCCGAGCAAGGTTTGGACGCTGCGCAGATCGGCACCGGCATTGAGGAGGTGGGTGGCGAAGCTGTGGCGGAATTTGTGCGGTGTCACATGTACGGGCAGGCCTGAGTGCTTCCAGTACTTCTGCACCACATCGGCGATGGCTTGGGTGGTGATACGGGTGCCGCGCTTGCTGCGGAACAGCGGGCCCTCATGCACGCCCGCTTTCACTCGATAACGCTGCACGGCCTCTAGGGCGGGTGCGCCGATGGGGCAGATGCGTTCCTTGCGGCCCTTGCCAATGACGCGCACGGTTTCGCTGATGACATCGATGTCCTGGACGTTGATGGAAACTAGCTCGGCCAAACGCATGCCGGTGCTGTAGAACAACTCCAATATGGCGGCGTCGCGTTCGCCAGCCCAGACGGGTGCTTGCTTCTCCTGCGTGATCTTCAGCGGCAGCTCGATCATCTCCACCACTTGCTTGAGTGTGAGCACTACTGGCAATGGCTTCTCTTGCTTGGGCAACTGCACGTCTAGCAAGGGATTGTGCTTCATGCCTTGGCGACGGGTGAGGTACTTGAAGAAGCTGCGCAAGGCAGCGAAGTGCAGACGGATGGTGGCACGGCCAAGGTCCCTTTTCATCATAACGAAGAGGTGCTTGCGGAAGTCGTCAGCGGTCAGTTGTGACCAGCCTGGAAAGGCCTTCTGCGCTTCGATGAACTGCCTTAGCGCCAACTCGTAATTCGCCACCGTGCGCGGCGAGCTGTGCCGCTCGAATTCCATGAACTGGAGGAAGCCTTCGACCAGTGGGTCGGGCTTGCTTACAGAGGGGGATTCAGATGGTGGTGCCGGTTTCACGTTCCTTTAGGGGCCACCCTCCCGCGATGTTCGGAAGGCCGCCAGCCGATCCACTTCTTGAAGGTGTTGCTGAACACAAATGGGTTCACATAGCCAACTTGCTTGGCCACGGAATCGACCTTTGCATCGGTGGAGGCGAGCAGTTCTGCCGCTTTGCGCATGCGCAGCCAAATCACGTGCTGCATGGGGCTGCGGCCCAGGGCTTTGCGGCAGAGCCGACGCAGGTGCTCAGGACTGACATGAACTTCCGCTGCCAGCGCGGGCAATGTCCAGTCGCGGCCCACATGACGTGAGACCCGCTCCCATAGGTGCGAAAGGCGATCATCCTGTTGCCAGGGCTGAACGAAGCGTGCCACGCTCATCTGAATCAGCTCGACCCAATGGAACATAGCCGCAGGCGAGGCCACGCCCGCTGCCTCAGACACCAATCCCTGCACCGCATGATGCAGCGGCCAGCCCTCAAAGCCAGCCATGAGCGGCGAGCTGGAGGAGAGCAGGGGACGTTGATCCTGGGCCTGTTCATAGCGCACCCACCCGCACCGCCAGTCTTGGCCTTTCACGGCGTGAAAGGCATTGGCCATGAAGGCTGGCAAGGCCACGGCGGTACCTGCTTTGCAATGCTGCCACTTGCCATCCACCAGCACCCGGCCCTCGCCTTCCACACAGGCCAGGAAGTACACGCCGCTCTGATGCTGGCGCACAATTTGATAGGGAAACCGCGCCACCATCACGCCCGCATGCACGATCTGATGCGAGGCCAGTCCAGGGCATACCGGCGCGCCCTTCAGCCAAGCGCGGCGGTCGCCCGTGCTTGCCCGCACGACATGGAATTCCGTCCGCTCCCCATGGATGTGGGTTTCAGATAGCGTGTGGAGTGAAGGCTGCGGATGCATTGCGGATGGAGTTCGCTAGTGTGCTGTGTTGAGCGGACCCTGAAAAGGGATAAGTCTCAGCATCGAACACCTCATTCAACACCAACATGCCCAACATCTGGACCGGAAAAGGAAACCCCTACACGCGGCAGGAAGTCGTCGACCGTCTCAACGCCACACTCAAGCGCGGTGAACCCATCATTGCGGCGGGTGCGGGCACGGGCATCAGTGCTAAGTTCATTGAAAAGGGCGGGGCGGACCTCATCATCATCTACAACTCCGGCCGCTTCCGCATGAGCGGGCATGGCAGCACCTGTGGCCTCATGGCTTATGGGGATGCGAACGCCGTGGCTATGGAGATCGGCGAATACGAAGTACTGCCAGTGGTGAGCGAAATCCCGGTCATCTGCGGCGTGCATGCCACCGATCCGCGCCGCCGCATGTGGCATTGGCTGGGCAAAGTGAAGGAGATGGGCTTCTCTGGCGTGAACAACTTCCCCACTCATACCATCATCGACGGCCACTTCCGCCAGGTGCTAGAAGAGACCGGCATGAGCGTACAGAAGGAGTTCGAAATGGTGGGTCTCGCGCATCGCATGGACCTGTTCAGCATCGTGTATGTCGCCACTCCCGAGGAAGCGATCGAGATGACCAAGCAAGGCGCGGATGCCGTGATCGCGCATGTCGGCACCACGGTCGGCGGCAGCATCGGTGTTGAGAAAGCCGTGGTCTCGTGGGACCACACCGTCAAGATCACGCAGGAGATCATTGATGCCGCCAAGAGCGTGCGCAAAGATGTCTTCACCCTCACCCATGGCGGTCCGATCAACACGCCGAAGGATGTGGAGTTCATCCTCAGCAAGACCTCCGCCGATGGCTTTGTCGGAGCTAGTAGCCTGGAGCGCATGGGCGTTGAAGACTCGCTGACGAGCCTGACTCGTGAGTTCAAGAGGGTGCCGATCGGAAGCAAGAGCTAGGTTCATAGTAGCATGCCACAGGCTGTCTGGTGTGATCCAGATGGCCTGTTTTGTGTTCCGACAAGGATGCTGTCCGCGCCTACTTCTTGGCGACTGTCTCCAAAGGGAGGGAGAGCAGCCGCTTCGCTTCACCAAGCACAAACTTCGCGTCTGTGAACGGCGTGTAGCCCACATCCAGCCAGCGCAGGTTCTGCTTGGCATCGACGAGCGCCACTACGTGCAGGGGGAACTTCTCGAAGTCATCATACGCCCTGTAGGCGCGGAAGACATCCAGGCTTTTGGCAGATACCAACGGGAAGGGGAAGCCGTCCTTGGACTTGGCGTTCTTCTGAGCCTTGGGCAGATCGGCCAGGGAATCGGGCGACATGGCCACGAGGTTGATGCCCATGGCCTTGAAGTCTCCCGCGAAGCCTTCAAACGTCTTCAACTGGGCCATGCAGTGCGAACAGTAGTGCCCTACGTAGAAGATCAGCAGCGTTGGCTTGCCTGCATAGGTCTCATTGCTCACCGGCTTGCCATCCAGACCCGTGCCCGACCAAGCGGGAGCGTGCGGCGGACTCCAATGCACCGGGCCCAGCGAATCAAGCGTGGGGCGCGTGCCGCTGTCGGTGCGTACAGGCGCTGGTTTGCGCCATTCGCCGGTAATGCCTAGCACGCCGGCCAGTGCGTCGAGGCGCTTCGCAATGGGCAGGTCGCGGTCCATGCCGAAGCCGCGCTCCCGTGCTTTTTCGAAGGCCTTCTTCGCGTCATCCGTCCGTCCCAACTCTTGATACACCTCCGCCTGCTGCGCCCAGCCGGAGAGATCGCTGTCCAACTGACCGGCCAGTTCGCCCGCCTTTTTCTTGTCGTCGATTTTCAGGTAGTAGCCAATCAGGCGGGACTTGGGGATGTCCTTCTCCTTTTCTAGCATCTCCCGCACCTTGCCCGGCGTTGCCTTGTCTAGTATGAGCTTTGCTGCGCGTAGCTCGGCGAGGGCTGCAGGCAGCGCTTTTTTGGTCGGATCCGGTTTGATCGAGTCGGATTTCGTCGGATTTTTGGCGGGAACGGGCTTTTTGACGTCAGCCAGCGAGGCCTCCGGAGGCAGGGCCTTGCGGATTTCTTCGCCTGCGCCGGGGATCTTGGAATCCGGTGCGCTGGGTTTGGCTTCAGGCTTCTCCTTCTTCATCTTGGCTTCCAGCGTCTCCAAGGCGGTCAAAGTGGAAGCGAGGGCGTCTTTCTTGCCTAGATTGTACTGAGCCAGGCCCAGCGCACGCAGGCGGTTCAGTTCGTGAATGTTCTGCGTGGCGAGGGGCAACAGCGGCCCGCCGTTGATCCGCACGATTTGCGGCCACATTTCCCAGTCCGTGAGCGTTTCCAGCAACCGCGTACGGCCGTAGCTGGCGCTGCATCCTGGCTTGTCCAGGGTGTTGTAAACGGGGTGGCGCGGATTCTCGATCAGGTTGGTCGCCAGCGCCACGGCATCATGCACGCGGCCCAGTTCGCCATAGGTGCGTGTCAGCCATTCCTCGTTGTGCGCGTAATTGTGAATCTGGTCGGGAAGGACCAGGGTCTTGATCATATAAGCATGGTCCACGCGGGTCGCCGCCTCCTGCTGCCAGGCCGCGTCATCATAGCGGTTCAGCTTGGAAAACGTGTGGCCTGGCATGTGCCACATGTGCGCGATGCCAGGGGAAGTCTGGCCGCACTTGGAGTCTGAGCCCAACGCGCGGATGGGCTTGTCACTGTCCCACAAATGGATGCGGTAGTGATGCGCCGGATGCATGGGATTGGCTTCAAAGATCTGATCCAAAAGCGCATCCACCGCCTGATTGCTTGAGATGGGCACATCGCCGTTGGCATCCCAGATTTTCCACACCAAGAAGGCCTTTGCCTCGACGTCTTTCGGGAAGTCTTGCACGATCGCCTCCAGATCCTTGATGTAGCTGATCTGGCGCTGCTTCTTCTCGCGCTTGTCATCGCGGTAGAAATTCTCCAGCGAAGTGATCCACATCTGCTCGCGCTTGCTGGCCTTCGCCTTGCGCTCCACCGCCTTGGCAAGGAAGCCTTTGGCGCGCTTTTCGTTGTTCACGTTCGCCAGAGCCATACCCCAGTACGGCATCGCCGCATCAGGGTCGAGAGCGCTGGCCTGCCGATGCGAACGCTCGGCTTCGAAGTACCAAAAGCCATGCTGCTGGGCCACGCCCTGGGTGAAAAATTTCTGTGCTTCCGGGCTCTTCGTGGTGATCGGGAAGTCGATCTTCGGCATGCCCTCCATAAGCACCGCCGCCTGCCGAGGCCCCTCATTGAAGGCCTCGCCGTGCAGAGAATGGCCCGGCGCTTCGTCGCCAAGCGCGGGCAGCGAAAGCAGGGCGAGGAGGGCAATGGATCGAATGGAATGCATGGTGTCTGTTCAGGTGAACGTAGGACGGGCGCTGAATCCTTCCCTGGAGAAGGGATTTCTGGACGGGGCGCAAAGCGTTGCGCAGGGATGGAAATCAGAGGGCAATTTACACCGCCATGGGTGGAAAGCGAGCCCTGTACGGCGTGACGTGAACGGGCTGAGTTTTGGCGAGAGGGGATGCGTCCTAGCTGGTACACAAGTTGGCCAGTCGATGTTTGAGCCTCATCCTGAGAAGTGCCCCAGGGGAGGCATCCCAAGTAGCGCTGGCACCTACAGCACAAGCCTCAAACAGAATGATGGCTGAATGAGTCCATGTCCTCAGAATGGACGCATGCATTATGTGCAAAACGAACTTTTTCCTCCCTTTCCCCGGGAAGACTGGCGCCATCATCAAGAGCCGATCGAAGCGGCGGTGCGCCGGGTGATGGAGAGCGGGCGTTACATTCTGGATGCGGAGGGAATAGCCTTTGAGCGGGAGTGGGGGGCGTATTTGCGTGCCCGGCATGTGGTGGGGCTTGCGAGCGGAACGGACGCCATTGGCATGATGCTGCGCTCCTTGCGTATTGGGCGCGGCGACAGGGTGGTGATTCCCTCCATGGCACCGGGACCTGTCGCCTCGGGCGTGGCACGGGCAGGTGCTGACATCCTGCTGTCGGACTGTGATCCGGCCACCTTTACCATGTGTCCAAAATCTTTAGACGCCGTGCTTAAAACACAGGCGGCACGGAATGTGAAAGCGGCGCTGGTGGTGCATCTCTTCGGCCATGTGGCGGACTGGGAGGGCCTACGAAAAGTGGCCCAGGCGCATGGCATTGAATTGCTGGAAGACGCGGCGCAGGCGCACGGCGCCGAATGGCATGGGCGCAAGGCAGGCACCCTGGGCAAGGCGGCGGCCTTCAGCTTTTACCCCACCAAA
>JAQGPI010000159.1 GCA_028293175.1 Verrucomicrobiaceae bacterium
AGCAGATCGAGGAGTTGAAGAAGCTCGGCGCGCGGATCACACCGTGAAGTAGTTGAGAGTCATTACTTGATGGTTGAGATATAAAATCCTGAAGTTTCATTCTTCAGGCTCTCGACCATTATCCCAACTCTCACCCGCTCTCATGACACTAGCCGACTTTCTTCATGAGGACATCGCCAGGCGGGCCTTGCTCGCCTGCCTTATCATCGGCTTCTCGAATGGTTTCGTCAGTGGCTACGTTGTGCTGCGCAAGAGCGCCCTGCAAATCGGCACCCTTTCCCATTCCCTGCTGCCGGGGTTGGCGCTGGCCGTGCTGCTGGTGGGCCTCACCGCCTGGAGTGCTCTGGCAGGTGCCGTGTGTGCAGCCCTCATCGTCGGACTGGGAGCCATGTTGCTTTCGCGCACCTCGCGCCTCGATCAGGAGAGCTCGATGGGCATTCTCTATACCACAGCCTTTGGCATCGGCATCATCATCCTGAAAAAACTAGGTCTTCAGCAGCAGCTCGAAGACTGGCTCTTCGGCAGCATCACCGCCCTCGGTGATGCTGATCTCTGGATCGCCTTCGGGATCAGCGCCATCGCCGTGCTTACCCTCACCGCCCTGCAACGCCCGCTCTTGATTTATCTCTTCGAACCCAACGTCGCGGCTAGCCTCGGTGTGCCGGTGAAGTTTCTCAATTACGCCCTGTTCGGTGTTGTCATCCTCGTCCTCATCTCTTCATTGCAAGCTGTCGGCTGCATCCTCAGCGTGGGCCTCTTGGTCACGCCGGGTGCCACCATTTATTTACTCACCGACAACGCCCGGGCGCTGTTCTGGGGCGGCGGGCTAATCGGTGCACTGGGCTCCGTCACCGCCTTCTTCCTTTCCTACCCCCTCGGCTGGCACATCAGCTCCACCATCATCGTCGTTCTGGGCGTGTTTTTCCTTGCCGCCTATCTGTTCAGCCCACGTTACGGCATCCTCGCCCAGATCCGTCGTTCGCGGTCTGTATGAATGATTTCAAATTACATTGAAAAACCCCTTGCACGATGCTTGGCATTTGCCATCATCCGCACCTCGTTTTCAACAACGAAATGGCTCGATAGCTCAGTTGGTAGAGCAGGGGATTGAAGATCCCCGTGTCGGCGGTTCGACCCCGTCTCGAGCCACCTCTCTTTAAATTCAAGAATGAGGTGGCAACCTCGCCGCACATGAGCGGCGATGAAAGACGCGCGGCTCAAAAACGTAAGTTGAGAATGGCGGGCAAGTAGTGGAGAGCCCTGACAGACAAAAATACCCAATGGTAGGTGAGCAAGAACTCGCGCCCACATGCCTTGCTCCCTCCATTTTTTTTAATGATGGCCAGCCTCCGTTTTAGCCCCCCTACCCACCTCTGCCTCCTCATCCTCGCCTTCATCTTTGTCGAAGGGGCCGCGCATGCGGTGGATGTGGTCAAGGCAAACAATGCGAACAACCTAAACCTCGGAACAAGCTGGGTCGGCGGAGTGGCGCTCACACCAGCACAGGTGGCCCTGTGGGACAGCACCGTCACGGGGGCTAACTCTACAGTCCTTGGCGCTGATCTGACATGGCTGGGCATTCGCATCGCAGGCCCCGCGGGACCGGTGACCATCGGTGGGGGTAACACCCTGACGCTGGGCCCCAATGGCATCGACATGAGCGCCGCGACGCAGGATTTGACCATCCAGTCCGGTTTCGCCTTGCAGCCCGCCATCGGGCAAATCTGGAATGTGGCCACGGGCCGCACGCTCACGCTGAATACCGGAGCCTTTACCCGTAGGGCCGGGGCAACGTTGAACCTGCAGGTAACCGGTACGGGCTCCGTGTTTGCCTCCGGCATCGCTAATGACGCCACCGGCATCGCGGGCACATGGATGACTTTCGGCACGGGTACGGCCGCCAAGTATGCCACTCTCAGCGGCGGCACGGTCGCCGGTTTTACGGGCACGGCAGCGGCCACGGCGGCGGCGGTGACCAGCACCACGGGGCTGGTGAACTACGATGTGGGGGCGGTCGGCGCCCTGGGTGCGGGGGCTTCCTTCAACACGCTGCGCTACACAGGGGCGGCGGGCACCATCACGGGTAATTTCACGGGTAACGGTATCCTCACCGCAGGCACCGGGGCTCTCGTCATGAGCGGTAACGTGGCCATCGGTGCCAGCCGCGAACTGGTTCTCACCAATGGCGACTTGAACTCTGCGCGTAATCTCACGCTTTCCGGCATCATCAGCGATGGATTGACCGGTCCTTCCGGTGTCACGAAGGCAGGGCTGGGGACCGTGGTGCTGTCGGGCGCGAACACTTACACTGGCATCACCACCATCTCCCGAGGCACCGTGTCCATTTCAAACGCCAGCGCCCTGGGTTCGGTGGATGGCGGCACGCGTATCGGGATGAGCGGCAGCTTGAGCCTTGCGGGCGGCGTCAACTCCGCAGAATCCCTTTACATGGATGACATCGTCAATGCCATTTCCGGCGGCGCCCTGATTGTCAACAACGGTATCAATACGCTGAGCGGTGCGATCCGTGTAAGCCCCTCTACGCGCTGGCAGGCTTCCGGCACGCAACTCAATGTTACGGGCGGCATCTCCACCACCGGAGGGGCGACCGGCTCCTTCCTGGTCATGCAGGGAGGAACGATCCAAAACGTGACCGGAAAGCCAATTGCCAATGGCACGGGCCAGCTCTACACGGACAGCACGGGTCGCACCTTGGTCCTCGGCGTGGCAGGCTCCGCCTACGGTTCGCACGCGCTGTATGGCGGCACCGTGCAGACGGATGCGGTCAATGCGCTCTCTCCCTTGGCGGTCATCAGCTTCGGTGTTGGCTATGCCATCGGCGCGGCGACGTTGAACCTCAATGGCAACAATCAGGTGGCGGGAGGCATCCTGTCCAACATTTACAACACGGCGGGCGGTTACGACCGCATCATCACCAGCGCCGCCGCCGCGACGTTGAACCTGAATCAGCCGACGAGCGCTACTTTCGACGGGCGGTTTGCCGGTGCAGTCTCGCTGACCAAGACCGGCGCGGGCACCCTCACGCTAACAGGTCCAAGCACCACCACGGGAAACTTCACACTCAATGGCGGCACGCTCAATTTGAACTTCGGCAAAGCCACCGCCGCCGCCAGCGGAGCCAGCGCCGTGTCAGACTACCTGTCCTCCGCAGCACCATTGACCCTGGGCGGAGGCACCTTCCAGCTCACGGGCAGAAACAACGGCACCGCCACTTCGCTGGCGAATGCCGCGTGGGCGACCGCCAGCTCGACCGTCACCGTCACCTCCACCACCGGCCTGGCGCCGGGTCAGCTCATCACCGGCGGCACCGGGCTGCCGGTGGGGGCGTATGTGGTGAGCGTCGTTAATGCCACCTCCTTTGTCATCAGTGGCAACACCACCGCCGCCCAGACGGCCACCACAGTAACCGCCACGGCAAACAGCTTCACCACCTCGCAGACCTTCGCCGGGCTCAATCTCAATGCCGGGGCCTCCGCCGTGACCGTGACGATTCCCACTAGTGGCTCGGACGGCACCGTGTTGAACCTGGGGGCGATCACGCGCGATGCGGGCGCCACGGTGAATTTCACCCTGCCCACGGGTACCCAGAGCGCCACCAACGGCATCACCACCACCACAGGGAACAGCAACGGCGTCCTGGGTGCCTGGGCACGTGTGGGCAATGATTTCGCCACGAACAACGGCACCAACGTGGTGGCCAACACGGTCTACACGGATGTGACGCGGCTCAGCTCCGGCGCCAAGACGATCACCTCGGCACCGGCCAGCAATGTCCGCATCATCGAGGGAACCGGCAGCGCGGCCAATCTTACTCCCGCCGCAGCGGGCACCACGGATATTAACACCCTGTTGCAGGGAAGCACCACCGCCGCGGTCATCTATGATCCGGGCACCACCGATGTGCTGCGCCTGGGTGCTGCTGGCGGTATCATGGTCTCCAGCGCTGGTGGAGCGCTCACCCTCGGCACTGCCGCCAATGATGGCATTCTCACTGCTGGTGGCGCGGCTGATACAGCGGGTACACTGTACTTGACCAACAACCACGCCAGCAATGTACTGACAATCAATTCCACGATCACGAATAACGGCGGGGGCGTTGTCTCCGTGACC
This sequence comes from Verrucomicrobiaceae bacterium, assembly GCA_028293175.1. Lineage (GTDB taxonomy): Bacteria > Verrucomicrobiota > Verrucomicrobiia > Verrucomicrobiales > Verrucomicrobiaceae > CAINXC01. The sequence goes on from JAQGPI010000159.1 coordinate 4,132, forward strand.
ACCTCTGGCGCAGGGATCACAGTGCTCGTCGGCGGGAATACTTACACGGGTAAAACCGTCGTCACTGGTGGAGGCAGGCTCAGCATCGGCGCTCAGAACGCCCTGGGCCTCGCGCCGGGCAGCTTCACTGCGGACCAGCTCACCCTGGCGGGCGGCATCCTGCGCGCCTCGGCCAACTTCAGCCTGGATGATGCGAACCGCGGCATTACGATCACGGCGGCGGGCGGGTCATTTGATGTCAATCCGAGCATGAAGCTGACGGTCGCAGAAGTCATTGCCGGGCCGGGTTCGTTGACCAAGCTGGGCAGCGGCACCCTAACCCTCGCGACGGCGAACACTTTCAGCGGGCCTACTACAGTGACTAGTGGCACGCTGGAGCTGAGCCACGTGAGCGCCTTGCAGAACAGCACCGTCAGCTCCGGCTCTGTTTCGTTCGTGGTGGCTGGAACCAACACTTACAATTTGGGCGGCCTCGCGGGTGCTACGAATCAAGCCCTGGGCGCGAACTCGATCAGTGTAGGCGGGAACAGCGAGACCACTACTTACACCGGTATTATCAGCGGCACGGGCGGCCTGACCAAGGTGGGAACCGGCATGCTGAACCTCACCAGTGCGAGCACCTATGCCGGGGATACGGTCATGAGCGGCGGCATGCTGGTGCTGGCCAATGCGAATGCTTTACAGAACAGCACGCTGGACACCGGCGCGGTCGGCAGCCAGAGCGTGAATCTGACCATGCCGGAGGCCACCACTTACAACTTCGGGGGCCTCAAGGGCAGCGCGAATCTCGATCTCGCCGTGAGCCATCTCAGCGTCGGCTCCAACAACCAAAGCACCACCTTTGCCGGGGCGCTGCTGGGACCGTTCAACAACAATCTGACCAAAGTGGGCTCCGGCACCCTTACCCTCACCGGCGCCAATACCTATGGCGGCACTACCACCGTCAGCGTCGGCGCGCTGCAAGTGGGCAATGCTGGCGCGGGGCAGACTGGCACCGGCGCGCTCAGCGTAGCTGGCGGTGCCACGCTGCTCGGCACTGGCACCGTGCGTGCCTCCAGCGCCACCTTTGCCAGCAATGCCAACGTGCGCCCCGGCGACACCGTGTTAGACAGCAGCCATGGCGTCCTCACCTTCAACCCCATCGGCATCGGCACTTACACCTTCCAGGCCGGATCGAAGGTTACCATGGGCCTCACTAGCGCCACCGCCAGCCATGTCGATGGCGGGAACATCATCGGCTCCGCCGCTTACAACAGCTTGATTGATGGCATTACCGGCGCGGGCAGCCACGACCAACTCGTGTTCAATGGCACCGCTGGCAGCACCCTGGCCTTCAGCGGCAACCTGACGGTCGTGGCCAGCGGCTACACGCCGCTGGCCGGGGATGTGTTCAAACTCTTCGACTGGTCGCTGCTGGTGATCCAGGATTTTTCTAGATAGGAAGAGCGTCGGGTA
>JAQGPI010000160.1 GCA_028293175.1 Verrucomicrobiaceae bacterium
TATATACATCTACCCCTCTCGCTGCCATGCCCCCTGCTACTGGCAAGGCACTTCCCCAACGTTGCGGGAAAGCCAACGCACGCTGCTCCGTCCTTTCATTACCTATCAGCCTCCCTGCCCTCATTAACCCGTCCGTCCAGTCCACCAAACTATGGACTTTGGTGGACGGTGGACGGTGGACGACAGTGCTCCCTCTGGGATGGAAGCACCGATTGGGCCGCACCCCCCGCAGCAGGCCAGTGGGCAGCCACTCAATCTGGCACCGCCATTGCGCCGATTTTGTCCTATTCCGCCCACGGGAAGCAAAAAACGCCGTCCAGTGCAAGATTATTTTTCAGCGGCGTATTCCTCATAACCCCTTCGCACCATGACTTCCGCCTTCGCCCTCATCGTTGGTAGGAGTCTTGCGCCTTTCGTTCTGAAAATGCCAGTCCCCCATCCTGCTTTCATCGCCCTCGCAGCCCTGGCTGCCAGCTCAGTGCCTGCCCTTGCCGTGCCGGACTGGAAAACCGTCGAACCCGTGCTCAAGGCCAAATGCTATGAATGCCATGGCGGCCAGAAGACCAAGGGCGATGTGGATCTGAAACGCCTCGCCAGCGATCCGAAGATGGCCAGCGAATTCACGCTCTGGCAGGATGTGAAGGACACGGTGAGCGATGGCGACATGCCGCCGAAAAAAGCGCACCAGCTTACCGAAGAAGAGCACAAGCTGCTGCTCGGCTGGGTGACGGAATCTCTCGATGCCCTGGCCAATGCCAAGGCCGGTGATCCAGGCCCCGTGACCATGCGTCGGCTCACGAATGCGGACTACGATTATACCATTCGCGACCTGACTGGTCGCGACTACGCTCTTGCCAAGGAGTTCCAGACCGATGGCGGCGGCGGCGAAGGCTTTGCCAACACGGGCGACGTCTTATTCGTGAGTCCGCAGGCGCTGGACAAGTATTTTTCCGCCGCCCGCAAGCTGGCTGACTTTGCCTCCATTTTGCCGGGCACTGGCATCGTCTTCAATGAGCAGCGCATCGGTCTGCGCGGTGTGGAGCAGGTCAGAGCCCAGGCCGAGCAGGCGATGTATGTGTGGTATCAGCACAAGGCCGAAGCCCACCTGCCCAAGGATGGCGAAGACTTGCGCGAGGCGGACTACATGCTGGCATGCTGGAAGTATCAGCACAAGGATCTCACTGGCGAAGTCTCACTGGAGAAGCTAGCCAAGGATGCAGGCCTCAGCGCTGCCTTCCTGCAAAACTGGTGGAAGCTGCTCAGCGGCACCGAACCTAAGTCTCGTTTCCTTGATCTCACCCGTCAGCCCTGGCGCGACCTGCCCCCACCTGATCCAAAGGCACCAAAAGTGATTCCTGCCACCATCCCCGGCATTCTACAGGCCGTGCAGGATCAGCGACGCATCTGGGTCACCACCCACATCCAGCGCCAGCAGCAGGACGCGGACGGCCTTCGTCCCTATCCGGTGCGCACGACGTTGGATAATCAAAGCGAAGTGTACCTGTGCATCGGAGATGGTGGCGACGGCAATAAGGGCGATATCGCGCTGGTATCCGATTTGACCATCAAGACCAAGGATGGGAAGTCGATGCTTTACTTCGATGCACTGCAACTGCTCCTCAAAACGGATCGCGAGGCGTTGGCCAAGCTTAAAGCTCCAGCCGTGCCTGCCCAAGCACCGGTGGCAGTGGCAAAGCCTAAAGGACCGCCGCCTCCTGCTCCGCTTTCCGAAGATCAGCTCAAGAAGCGCATCACGGCCGTGGAAACCACACTGGCAAAGTTTGGCAAGCATCCACTGAATACGCCTGTGGATGCGAAGGTGCTGGCCGTCGCCGCTCCTAACATGCTGAGCCTGCCCTTGCCGCCCGGCGTCAAGATGGTGACCGGTTCATGCCGCCTGGATCTCAACGCACCAGACGCCGAGTTTGCCACCATTCAATGGCGCTTGGCGAACGACACGCCCCCGGATGTTACCAAAGTCATGCCCGGCATCCTGACCGTGTGGAAGATCTCCACCACCACGGCACGCGAGACGATGCGCGACTTCGACAAGATGCGGAAAGTCTTCCCGGATGAGTATGTGCGTCGCCTTGAAGAGGTAGCGCGCAACTACTACAGCGATAAACCCGGCATCGGTGTGTACTACTACAGCGATGAGCAACTCTCGGGACTGCTTAGCGACAAGGAAAAGCAGGAGCTCGTGAGCATGAAAAAGGACTGGGGTTATGTCGGCCCAGGAACCCGCCTTCAACCCAAGTACGCCCTGGAATACGAGCAGCTTCTGCTGGGCCATCTGCACAAGTTTGCCACCAAGGCATGGCGGCGGCCCTTGTCTTCCGAAGAGACAAGCAAGCTTGATGCGTTGTATGCAGATGGCCGTGCCAAGGAACTGGATCGTGAATCCGCCGCGCGCGAAGTGATGGTGCGGGTGCTGGTCTCGCCCAACTTCTTGTTCAAAGCCGAAACCCTGCCCGTGGCCTCAGCCCCGGCTGCCACGCCTGTCGCAGCGGGTCCTAATACGTCGGGCCCTGACCATCCGCTTTCAGCCTGGGAGCTGGCCTCACGGCTCAGTTATTTCCTCTGGGCCTCGATGCCTGATGAAGCCCTGCGCCAAGCCGCCGCGGACAACAGTCTGCTAAAGCCCGAAGTGCTGGCTGCACAGACCAAGCGGATGCTGCGCGACTCTAAGGCGAACGCTCTGGCACATGAGTTCGCCGGCCAATGGCTGGGCTTCAATTCCTTCAGCAGTCAGAACACGGTGGACGAAAAGAAGTTCCCGGAGTTCACCGCCGAACTGCGCAACGACATGCAGAAAGAGGCCGAAACTTTCTTCTCTCACCTTGTCCTAGATGATCGCAATGTGTGCGACATTGTGGATGGCGATTATACCTTCCTCAACGGGCGGCTAGCCAAGCACTATGGCGTCGCCGGTGTGGC
>JAQGPI010000168.1 GCA_028293175.1 Verrucomicrobiaceae bacterium
GCCTGTTCCTTGAGCTTCTTCGTCAGTGAAGTGGGCACCATGCCCTTGTCCATCATGAGATCCGCCGCGCCGGTGGTGAAGTAGTTCAGCGCCGCGTTCGCATCATTGATGGGCTTCACTTCCACCGTCGCCATTTTGACGTTCGCCGCATCCCAGTAGAGCGGGCTTTTCATCAGGCGGATGTGGTCATCCAGCTTCCATTCGTCCAACAAGTAAGGACCGTTGGTCACCACGTTGCCTGGCTTGATCCAGTTGCCGCCATGTTTCTCCAGCGTGGGCATGTGGACGGGAGCCAAGGTGGCGAAGGCGCACATGTCGATGAAATACGGTGTAGGATTCTCCAAGTCCACGCTCAGCGTGCGGTCATCCACGGCATGCACGCCCACTTGGTTGAAGTCCTTCAACGTCGATTCGTTGTACGCTTTGGCGTTCTTCATCAAGTAAAGCTGACTGGCATAATCTGCCCCCTGAGCAGGCTCCAGGGCGCGCTGCCAGGAACGCACAAAATCCTTCGCCGTCACTTGCTCGCCGTTGCTCCACATGGCATTGGCGCGCAGATGAAAGGTGTAGTGCTTCTTGTCTTCCGAAACCTCCCAGCGCTCCGCTACGCCGGGCTCCGACTGCCCCTTTTCATTGTTGCGGCAGAGCCCCTCGAACAGCGATTCCTCAATGCGCATGCTCACCTGATCAGTCACCATGGCGGGATCAATCGTCTCAGGCTCCGCGCTTTGCACAAAGCACAGATCAGCGCGGGGCTTGGACGGGCTGCAGGCAGAAATGAGAAGGCAAAAGTAGATAGGGAAAAGGGAAAAGGGCGGCATCCTGAAGATGCCAAAAAAGGCTATGGTCGGTGACTTCATTTTCATGTCCTTTCCCTTTTAACTTTCACTTCACGGTTACCAATCCCCGTTTGCCCATCTCGGCCAACGTCCAGTCATACTCCTTCACTAACTGGTCTTCCACGCTGTCGCTGCGCATGGCTTCCGGCAGCACTTCCCAGGTGTAGGTTTCCATCTCGATGTGCGAGCATTTCGTGGGGTTGGCGGCGAGCCAGTCCATCGCGCCCAGCACATGGTCGCTGGTATCATCGAAGCCATTGGTGGGGCGGGCATGCAGAGGGATGTGGAAATGTACGCGCCACTCCTCACCTAAGTCGCTAGGAGATCGCTTTGCATGGGCCAGCGCCAGATCCAGATCGGCGAAACGGCGCAGGGGCAGATCACCGTCGCCAGCCACCACTTGGTGAAAGTAGACCGGCTCATCGAACTTACTCAGACGCTCAATATTTGCCGGCGTGGGCTTTAGTCGCAAGGCGTTGCTGAAGTGCAGTTTGCTCAAGCGGATGCCCGAGCCGGTGATGCGCTCGAGGGCCTCCTGCGCTTCCTCGAACTCGATGGCAAGATGGCAGGTGTCGTAGTTCAAGCCAATGAACTTGAAAAAGTCTTTGTCCCCAGGATTCGCGTCCGCATAGAGACCGAAAAACTTCAGCGTCTCGCCACTGGTTTCAAACAAGCCCAGCGGCTCCGGCTCCATGCCCAGGTGAAGGTCGTGTCCGGTCGCCACGCTCACGTTTTCGATGTGCTCGCGGCAGGCGCGCAGGTTCTTGAAAATCGTACCAATGTCATCGCCCGTGAGGCCGAAGGTCTTGTGTGAACCAGGGAGCGTGGAGACGCTGCCCGCCATGCCCTTGGGCAACAGTTTTGCCAGGATGTCGAAGAGCAGATTTGTATACTCCAACCGCTCCGGCGTGGTCCAGTCAGGCTTGAACACCTGCTCTTTCACCCGCGTGCCGTGGAAGGAACCGTACGGGAATCCATTGATCGTGAAGACGTAGCAGTTGTGCATCTCCAGCCACTCTTGGAATTCCGCGATCATGCAGGGGTTATTCAGCTCATTTGCCGCGCGGGCGCTCAGGCGCAGTCCGATGCCGTAGGGCTGGTTCTTCTTAGCCACCCGCTGCCTCACCTTCAACGTATGCTCGCTCAGGCCCCTCCACGTCTCCTCCCACGATTCGCCGCGATGGATGTTGGTGCAGTAGCCGAGATGAATGCCGTGATTGAGAAGCATCCGCTATCGTAGAACAGCCCGCACGCTGCGCAAATTGGTAGCGCGACGTTTTGCGTGCTACGCCCTTTGCATCCTTCATCGAGAGCGTTGCCGGTTCCGGGTAGTGAATACCATGCTCTGCAGCCACGGTGCCTGAGTAACTATTTAGAAGCACCTATCGGGCTTCTGGAGATCAAGAAGCCGTGAATACTGGATACGGTTGGCCCACTTGATATGCTTGGGCCCGTTACATTGGGGTGCGGATTACTCGAAAGCGTCGGGTCGTAAGCAAGAACTGTTTTGGCGACGGCGATTGCCGCAGACCGTTCGTGTCGTCCTCTCAAGATCGCACGCCATGCAACCTCGCGCAGAGTCGGAATGGAGTCGTCAAAATCTAGTAAAGAAGGGGCGGCCTGGCGCAGCAAGAAGGCTTTGAGCATAGGCAGATCGGCCTGATTGAGGCTCATGGCGTCATACTGACTCATGGCCACGTCATCAAGGGAGTAAGGCCCCTCGAACTCCTTGCTGTAAAGGCGGTCGGAGGACCCATTGTTAATCACATATCGGCAGGTGGCCATGCGGCCCGACGTTGGTTGATAACCATAAATGGCAACGCAAGTGTGAGGTGGGAGAGGCTGTTTAGTGTAACTGAGCCCACACCAACTAAAGCCTCAAAAGCGTTGTGCCCGTTGCCATTTTCCATCAAGCTTGACCTCCAACATCAAATAGATGTCATTATCTTGGCAAGGTATTTTGAGAAAGTCATTTGTATCATTAACGAGATATACCGTGATTTGACCCGCCTTGGGTGGCTCGATGCCGTGAGCCCATCCTACCGGCACAAGACTGACAACTTCAGCGTTGATCCCCAATGTGAATTTTATTCTTTCCAGAGGCTCGGGCTTCCATCCGTAGAAAGGATACCTTGTGTGACCGCGAGGTACGGCCTCGGCCTGACGCTTGTTTTCCACTTCGGCCCATTGGCGGTCATGAGGCCCGGCGGCTGATCGAACTTGCTCGCAAACAACGATAACGGGGAACATCGATAGCAGGCCGAGGCTCACAATGAACCATTTGTGTCGCTTGAAAGTCACCCTGGAATAGACCGACGGCTTTCGATAAATCAATGGGGTATCCTGGCGCTGGCCCCTACAGCCAGTGATCGCAAGCGAACTGGCCAACACGGACTGGCTGGTAAAAGCCTGGCCCGTGGTGTAGATTCAACCGCAAACAGCCACTCAGAATCGGACTTGCTAGAGCCCGTCATGTGATGGCAAGCTCTGTGCTGCGCATTCAACTTTTTCCGCATCTCCCGCCTCTATGAACTCCGACTACTCGCGCCCCTCTGGAGGTGGCCCTTCGCCTGCGATCATTGTTTTCGGTGCGCTTATCGTCAGTGCCTTAGTGTTCTTCCTTTTCACCCGCAAGCATCTCACGCCGAAGACACAGCCCACTGTGGTCGCCGTTCCCGCAGCCACGGTGACCTCCACCCCCGAAGTTCCCGTGCAGCCTGCTCCTGCTCCCGTGGCACCGAAGCCAGTAGCACCAACACCCAAGCCTGCCCTTGCCGCAGCACTCGGTTTTGCCCGGCCCATGGACCTTGCCACTCAGGTGGCTAGAAGCCTTGCCAGCGGCGACATCGCGCAGGTGGCCAAAATGGTAGGCGGTGATGATCCCACCCAGGAAGCCGCAGTGACGGCGGTGCTGGACAAGATCCTCAAAGGCATGGGCTATAAAGCTGGGGCCGAAGAAAAAGTACAGCTTCTTGGTCAAGTAGGCGAGGCCACGCGCCTCACCGTGCCCTTGCTGAAGCCTGGTGAAACCGCTCCCCTCGCCCTGCAATTGGATGTGGAGCGCGATGTGAAGATGGGCTGGAAGATCACCAAATTCCGCCTGCCTAAAGAACTCGAGGGCGCTCTGGCGGCTATGCCTGCGATGGTCGGCAAGACTGACCCTACTACTGGCCAGCCCGTTGCTTCAGCAGCAGGCTCCGCTGGCAAGCCCGCCAGCTCTTTGTTCATCGTGGAACAGCATCCCGACGCCCTCGCCTTCGCCAGCCAGTTTGTAGAGGCGATGCTGCATCAGGATGTCGCCGGAGCACGCAAGTTTGTGGATGATGCCAAGGTCTCCGCGCAGAAGCTGGCAGGCATGTGCATTGTCTTTGAAGAAGGCGATTACGCGCTCAAGGCCAGCAAGCCCATGGTCATCACTGTGGCCAGCCCCAATGAATCCTGGGTGATTGCCCAGGTGCAGTCCGAGAAACTTCAGCAGGCCACAGAATTCGGCATGGAAATGCAGCGTAGCGCTGAGGATCAGCCCTGGAAGATCGTAGGCCTGAATCTCTCTGATCTGCTCGGTTCTTTTGCCAAAAACGCCGGCAAGATGGGTGTGCCTTACACCCCTATCGTGAACAATCCTCACGGCGGCGAATCGCTGGCTCTTTACTTCGAATACGACAAAGCCTCCCTTCATCCACGCGCGCAAAAACAGCTCTCCATTGTTGCAGATCTCCTCAAGGCTAAAGCTTCGCGCAAACTGCGCATCACCGGTCGCACTGATTCCCTAGGCACCGATGGCTACAACATGCAGTTGTCCGCCTCACGTGCCAAAAATGTGAAGGAGCAACTCGCCGCCTTGGGCGTACCCGCTGATCAAGTCATCACCGAAGGCATGGGCAAGGCCGATCCCACCGGCAAGACCGAGAAGAAGGCCGATGGTACGGACGATCCAGAAGGCCGGTCACGCAATCGGCGCGCTGAGATTTTTCTGGATTTCTAATCCGGCTGCCGAAGCGGCAGTTTTTTGCGAAAGGCTCAGTACATCACGCGGGAGTGCTATCAATCCCTAGTGGCCTGCGGCTCAGACAATCATCGATTCGGCAACGTCTTCGCCAGCCTGACCCAGCTTGTTTCACCGCACCATTGCTGCGCGCGTTCCGCCAGCCGTGCGGCTTCCACGCCGCTGCAGGCAACGGCGAAAACCGTTGAACCAGAGCCGGACATCATCGCCGCCAGTGTTTCGGGCTGCTCTAGCAGCCACATCTTCAACGAAGGTAGCAGCAAGTGCTTGGCAAACACTGGGCGCTCAAGGTCATTGACCATGGTGCCCCAGGGGCAGATTTGCTGGGCGTAGAGCACCCCCTTTAGCTCTTCGGAATCCTTCCACTTTTGGTAAGCCCAGGCCGTGGGAATGCCGAAGGGGGGCTTCACCAGCACGATATTGAGCTCGTGAGGAAATGGCACGGGCTCGATCACTTCACCGCGACCCGTAGCATCGCAGACGGAGTCATAGAGGAAAAACGGCACATCCGAACCAATCGGACCGGCCATTTCCGCAAGCTGCGCCAAGCTAAAAGGCGAACCGCTGAGCTGGTTCAGTGCCTTCAGCACTGCGGCCGCATCGCTGCTGCCACCGCCAAGACCAGCGCCAGCGGGAACTTGTTTCTCCAGATGAATGCTCCAGGAAGGGGGCCCAGGGCGCTTGTCGCCAAACAGTTTCCAGTTTGGTCCGCAGCGTTCTTCAAAAACGCGCAAGGCCTTCAGCGCCAGATTCGATTCATCCAGCGGTAGAGTTTCATCTGAGCAGGTGAGCTTGGATGTTTGACCTTCGATCTGCTTCACCGTCACCTGATCCGCAACGGAGAGGCGCACCATGCGTGTGTCTACCGAGTGATATCCGTCCGACCGCTTGCCCAGCACTCGCAGGGAAAGATTGATCTTGGCATGGGCAGGCAGGGTGAGGGAGCGCTCGGTGTCGTTCATCGGCTGTGATCTTTTAGCCCTCACCAGCGTTGCGATCAAGCTGGACGCTTGCCAAGCAACCCAAGCATGCGCCCTGTGCGGCCTTTTTCCAGACGATACGAGTAATAACGCTGGGGATCGGAGGAGGTGCAGATGCCGCAGTCATTCAGGTGAGAGGGCAAAACGCCCGCTGCCAAGCACTGCGTGCGCAGATCGGCGGCGAAATCCACCTCGTAAGCCGGAGGACGAATGCAGGGGCCGAGTTGGACAATGATGTCTTCCGGCTTCGAGCCAAAGGCCTCACCCATCAATTCAATGGCGTGGGGAACGATACCAAGCTCGGTGCCTTTCTTTCCCGAATGTACCAAGCCAAGGGCACCGTTTTTGTGATCGGCCAGAAACACGACTCCGCAATCCGCTACATATATGCCGAGCAAGATGCCGGGCTCATTGGTGATCAAGCCGTCAGCGTCGGCGGTCACAGTAGGACTATCCGCACCCACGATGGTCACTTTGCGGCCATGCACTTGAGAAGCTGTGCGCAAGGCGGTCGGCGCAAAGCCAAGATCCTGCACAAATTCAGAGTGCCAAGCTTCGAGCCGTTGCAGCACCTCGATCCGTTCACCGTCCACATCGATGGTCGGATGCCGCAGCGTAAAGCCATGCGCCAGCCCGGAGAGGGCGGGAAAAGTCATCCACGGAGAATCGCTCATACCGTATAAAGAAAAAGGTCCGGTCAGCCTCAACGCGAGCCAACCGGACCAAAATTAATGATGCAAACTCAATTAGCGAGCCGCGACCGACTCATCAAGCTGGCGATAGGCCGACATGAAACCGTTAGCGTCGGAAGTCTTGGTTTCTTCCATGGCATCGGCAATGCGGTCCTGGAGTTCGTCACGCAGGCGGCTCACGAGGTCAAGGCCCTTGGGGGTGATGCGGACAAGCACCTTGCGGCGGTCGTCGATCGCATGAGTGCGCTCCATGTAACCCAGTTTTTCCAAGCGATCCACCAGTCCGGTGGCGGCAGCAGTGGAGTGACCCATCTTGCGGGCGATGTCAGTCATCGTCAGCTCTTTCGAGGTAGCGAGGTAGCTGAGGAGGAAGAACTGGGCGAAGGAGATATTATCCTTGTTCAAGTCCCTGGACAAGTTGAGCAAGAACTCACGCTGGCTGAACAGAATGAAATCTGCGATCTTGCCGTGATCTCTTGGGATAGGCTTAGTTCCGTTTAATGCTGACATAGCAGGGAGCGTTGAATTTTCAAAAATACAGGTTGGATGGTGAAAAAGATAGCATACCCAAGCTCATCATCAAGCAAAATCTATATTTTTGATAAATAGATCATGAATCCATCATCTCTTTACACTCAATAGATAATCAATTACTCTCAATAATCAAGTCATTTTTGCAAAAAATTGCAGGACTGCGGCCTAAACTGAGATTTAGGGCCCCATTGGGCAAAGTGGATAACTTCGCATTACGCCTCTGCGGAGCAGCTACAAGGCCTCGCCACTCAACCTTAAATATCGTTACGTGCGAAACAACCGGGTGTGTCTAATTTGTCCGTTTTTACGCTTACCCTTGTGGAAACCGTATCGGCGATTGAAAGGGCAACGCCCTGTCGTAAACATGCGGCTGATTTCTGACCCCTACTATCTATGGACCTCACACGCACGGCATATGGCACATGGAGCGGCGGACGCTTCATGCATTACGGAGAACAGCTCAGCGAAGAGCACTATAAGAACCTCATGCGCCTTTCCTTTGAGAAGGGCGTGCGTACCTTCGTCACTGCTGACGTTTACGGAGCAGGCCGGGCCGATGCCCTGCTGGGCGAGGCCCTGAAAGGCATTCCCCGCGAGGAGTATTGTCTCGTCGGTATCATCGGGCACGACTTCTATGAGGGTTTGCGGGCCGGATCCCGCGGCTACCCGCGCTTTACCGACCCCGCCCTGCGCGGACCGGAAGCCTATCAGGACTATCTGACGATGGCGGCGGAAAAATCCCTGGAGCGCTGCCAGACCTCGAAGTTCGACCTGCTCATGCTGCACAATCCAGATAGCATAGCCTACACCAGCGAGACGGTGTGGAAGGCTTTCAGCTCCCTGAAGGAGAAAGGCCTTACTGACCGCCTGGGTATCGCCCCAGGGCCTGCGAACGGCTTCACGCTCGATATGATCGACTGCTTCGAGAAATTCGGCTCGCTGATAGATTGGGCGATGATCATCCTCAATCCCTTTGAACCGTGGCCCGGTCAGCATGTCTTGGGTGCCGCTGAAAAGAACAACATCAAGATTCTGGCCCGAGTGGTGGATTACGGTGGCCTCTTCCATGATGATGTACGTCCCGGCCATGCCTTCCGCGACGGCGATCACCGCACTCACCGTCCAGCAGGCTGGATCGAACACGGCTATGAAAAGATCGAAAAGGTGCGCCCCATCGCCGAAAAGCACGGGCTTACAATGCTGCAACTGGCCTGTCAGTGGACCTTGGCGAACACTGCTGTGGAGAGCGTTGTCCCTACCCTGATTCAGGAAGCGGGCACTAATGCCCGCTCCATTGAGAGCAAGCTGGATGATCTCGCCGCGCTGCCTGCTGAGAACCGTTTGAGCGCCGAAGAAGTGGAAACCATCCGCGCCATCGGCAATAACGAAGGCTGCATGATGCTCAAGGGTGCCAGCAAGCGCCACGAAGGCCAGGAACCCCGTCCCGACGAATGGCCAATGCGTGACGACCTTCTCACCCTCGCCTCACGCTGGGGATTGGGCACGAGTTGGTAATCCCGCTCACATTCCATGGAGTAGTCCGGTTGCGGCGCAGCTGGGCTATCCCCCTTCGCCACTATTAACCCGTGGTCCGTAGTCCCGAGGCGAGTGCGTTCACCGAGATCAGCAAGTCCGGCAGCATTTCCTCCGCTATGTCTGCCTGCCCTGAGTTCACCCGTTCGCGCCAAAGCTTGAGCAGGGCGATTTGCTGGGCGTGCAGCACCAGCAGCGGTTCTTCGCGAATGGCCAGGGTGTACGCAAGACGTGGACGGCGCTTCTCAATAGTGCCCTTGAACAACTCCTCAAGGATGGTCCGCGTGCGCTTGTACTCATCCAGGATCATGCCCAGGAAACGATCGCGCACCGCAGCATCGAGAACCAGGTCTGCATAGGCTCGCATGAGGGCTTCGTTCGCACTCACCAGCGAGCTTTCGATATTGGTCAGCACGTAACGAAGGAAGGCCGATCCGGGCAGGTGCTCGGCGAGGATGGCGAATCCAGCGGGGTCTTCATTTTTGAGCTTCTCTAAGGCCGATCCGGCCCCATACCAGCCGGGCAGGTAGAAGCGGGATTGCGTCCAGGAGAACACCCACGGGATGGCTCGCAAGTCGTCCAGAGTTGCCTGGCCTGTGCGCCGTGCGGGGCGCGAACCGATGCGGGCATGCTCCAGCGCATCAATGGGCGTGGCATGGCGGAAGAAGACCATGAAGTCGGGGGCCAGCAGCAGCGCGCGGTAGGCATCGCGACTCCAGTCGGCGAGGCGGTCCATCACTGCCGACGTGGGATCTTCTTGCGACGGGCAGAAACGGTGCCGCGCGCTGGCTCCTGAAGCTGATGCCATCAGCAGCTCGATGTTGTAAACAGCGGAGCCCAGATGCGCGTACTTTTGGGCGATTGTCTCCCCCTGCTCGGTCATGCGCATGAAGCCATGCAGCGAGCCATGCGGCAGTGCCTCCATGAACCAATGGGTGGGGCCCGCACCACGGCCCACCGTGCCGCCACGGCCATGGAAGAAAACTGGCCGCGCCCCGTGTTTCACCACCATGGCGGAAAGTTCTGTCTGCGCCCGATGCAGCGCCCACTGGCTGGCCAGGATGCCGCAGTCCTTGTTGGAATCCGAATAGCCCACCATCATCTGGAAGGAAGGCTTGTCCCCTTCCGCCGCTAGACTCCGACGGGTGACTGGATGTGACATGAAGGCCTCGACAATGCTAGGTCCTTCCTCCAAATCGCCCATGGTTTCAAAAAGCGGAGTCACCGGCAGCGGCGAAACCAATCCCTCGCTCGTCCATTCCATCAAACCTGCCTCGCGGGCCAGGATGTAAACCGTGAGCAAGTCCTCGACGCAGCGCGTCATCGACACAATCAAAGCCCCTAGTCCGGCGTTGCCATGCTTGGCACGATGAGCCGCCAGCACATGATAACAAGCCAGCACCGTATCTGCTTCCGGGCCCGCCGAGATACCGGGCGAAAGGAAAGGACGTGGAGAAAGGAGCTCACGCTCGAGCATCTCGCGCTTTTCCTCGCGGGTCCATTGATCCAGCGGACGATTACCTAACAGGCCAGCGCAGGCCAGCAGTTGCTCCAGCGCTTTCTCATGGAAGGCGGAGTTTTGCCGCACATCCACATTGGCCGAGTGAAAACCGAAGGCTTCTAGGCTGCGGCGGAAAGGCACGATAAACTCGCGCACGATGCCCCCTGCCCCGACGGCTTGCAGAGTGGCAGCAAATTCGACCAGATCTGCATCCAATTCCTTGGGCGATGCATAGCCGTAGGGCGATTCCGGCTTATCCTGGGCCACTACCACCTTGGCCTGCATTAGGTAGGCTGCCTCACGCCAAGGTTCCTCGCGGTTGCGCTCGTGAATATAACCAAGATCCACCGCGGGCTCCTGCCGCAAAGAGGCCGAAAGCTTATCAATCAAGGCCAGCAGGGCATCAGGCGTCTTTTGGAAGAGCGAGCTGAGCGGTGCCTCATAGGCCAGTTTTTCCAAGCCACGACGATGCACGCGCAGGGCGTTCTTCCGCAGTGCGGAAAGGGCCTTCTCGGTTACCTCCGATGTCACAAATGGATGGCCGTCACGGTCCCCGCCAATCCAGCTTCCAAAGCGGATCAGAGGCGGCAGTTCGTCCGCCTTTTCGGGATCAAAGCCCGCCGCCTCCCAGGCCTCGCGCAGATGGATGTGCGCCCGCGCCAGCGCTTCGGGGAAGACCTCTCGCAGGTAATGCATTGCGTTTTGCAACTCCGCATCAATCGTCGGCCGCGTCACGTGAATCTCGCCCGTGCGCCAGAGGTTTTCGATCTGCGTTTCCAATTGGCCCCTAATGCGCAATTGCTCACGCGGTGTGTAAGCCGCGTTGTCATGCCTATTCATCAGGCTGTAGATTTCCAGGTGGCGCTCGCGCACCGTCTCGCGCTTGGCCTCCGTGGGATGCGCCGTCAGCACCGGCTCCACTCGCACCTCGCGTAACACAGAAAGCAAGTCCTCCTCGGTCACGCCCAGTTTGCGCATCCCTGCCAGATTGTCCGCCCACAGGCCTTTTTCAGCCTCAGCCCCTGCGTTCTTTTCCCGCAAGCGCCGCACCTGTGCTGCCGCCCGCTCCTCCACGATGTTCAGCATCTGGAAGGCGATAGAAAAAGCCTGTCCCAGCGCACGATTTGGCTTTTCCTCGGTCGTCAGCGCCTGTCCCACCCAGGGTAGCCGGTCCGCCAGCTCAGGTTCGCCCAGGCGCCTCAGTACGACGGCGAAAGCTTCCATCAAGTAACGCAAATCATCTTCGAGCACGCGAAATCCATGTTCGCGCAGCGGAGTTCCTATCATTTCAGACATGTCTGCACACCATTCAGCAGGAACGGTGCCTGCGCACCAAAGAAAGGAATTTTCCCTTCGAAGGCCGGTGCCAATCACCTTGCGTGCAGCCATCCCCTCACCCAATTTCGCGGCGAATGACCAGCATTGAATCCGGCCCCCATCATTTCGACTGGTTCAGCACGGGGTTTGATCTCTTAGAGGCAAAACTTGCGGCCATCGCCCAGGCCCAACAGGCCATCCGCATGGAGACCTACATCTATGTGGACCAGGAAATCGGCCAGCGTTTCCGGCAGGCCCTCATTGATGCCGGAAAGCGGGGCGTGAAGGTGTACCTACTGGTC
>JAQGPI010000196.1 GCA_028293175.1 Verrucomicrobiaceae bacterium
TGGCGGAAGGTCAGGTTGCCACCGCTGCTGAGGATCACGGCATTGTCGTTGACGCGATTGGTGGAGACGAGTTCCGGACGGGTCAGCAGGTTGGTGTTGAGCACTTTTGAGGAGTTGTTTTCAATCAAGAAAGTGCCTGAGTTCAGCGCGATGGCGGAAGTGGAGGTAAGCCCCTCGCTGCCATTCCATACAGCCGTCAGCGCCAAGCCATAAGCCGGGGCGTTGAAATAGCGCACCGTGAGCACGCGGGTGGTGGCATTGTAAAAAAGTTCGGGCGAACCGGCTACATTGGACTCGGTGGTCTTGAAGAGGCCGGTGGCGTCGTTGTACACCGCGATGGCGTTGTTCACGCTGTCAGTCAGATACAAGGTGCCGGTCAGGGGCGCGCTGGGCAGGGTGGTGGTGAAGACCTTGTCGGAGCCATTGCTGTTGCCGATGCGCTGGGTGTCCGCCGGGCGGTAACTCACCACGATGTTACGGGCCGCGCCACTCTGGGCGGCGGGATAAGTGACGGTCAGCAGGCGGGTGACACGGTTGTAAGTCACCGTCCAGCCAGCCGAAGTGACGCCATTCAAGTTGCCCGGATTGGTGCTGACGACGGCCGCATTGTCATGATAGACATGGAAGAAGGTGTTCGCCGAATCTGTGTCCGTCACATACAGGGTGCCTGGGGCTGGGGCGCGGCCCAGGGTGCGGGTGTAGGTAGTCGCGCCGGTGTTCGTCACGCCCACGGTTTCATTGATCACGCCGGAGATCACGCGTAAGGTGCCCTGCTGGATAATAGTCTGGCCGGTGAAGCCGAGGTCGCTTGCCAGGGAGACCGTGTTCGCGCCGGTCTTGATGAGGTTACCCGCGCCAAAGATCTGCTGGTTGAGCTGCCAGTCACCCGTGGTGCTCAGTTCCACGGTATTGCCACGGCTCACCGTGATGTTGCTGCCGAAGTTGGTCGTGTTGACCAGCTTCATGCCGCCGCCGCGGATAGTCGTGTCGCCGGTGTAGTTGATGTTGCCGCCAGTGAAGGTGAGCACGCCAGTGCCCAGCTTGGTCAGGCCGATGGTGCCCGTGCTGTCGCCGCCGGACTTGTTACGGAAGAAACCGTTGTAATCATAGTTCATCGAGGTATTCAGCGTCATCACCGAACCGGCGAAGACTCCGTTTTCACTTTCGGTGTTTTCGATCACGCCGTTGCTGGTGTAATCCACGATGCCGCCGAGGGCTTCGCTGAAGCCGAACATGCGGAGGTAAGGATTGCGGCTGCTGGCACCGTCGAACTGGATCACCGCATCATCATTGATCTGGTTAGGAGCGGACAACTGCAGCACTGCCGAGCTGTTGCCATCACGGTTGGCCGTGCCCAGAACCAGGGTGCTGGAGGAAATGGCGTTGGCGCCGACGCCGAGCGTGAGGCCCCAGCCGTCCGCCAAGGCAGGCAGGTTGATGAGGAAAATACGGCTGCTGGGGATGGCGCTCACCGTCGCGCCGTTGGGCATGTTGGGCCCCACCACGGCCATGCCAACGATCATGCCCGCTGTGCTGTCGCAGAAGATGGCGCGGTTCTTGTTCATCGTCACCGCATTGGTCACCACCACATCGGCGTTCATCAGCGGTACCGTGGCCATCAGGGTAAGGCCGGTGGCGGAGGCCGTGGCATTGGTGCTGATGGTAAAGGAATTGGCGCGATTGTTCGGTGCGCCGGTGGGGCCGTTGAACTGGGTGATGGTGGCTCCGGCGGGAATGCCATCACCAGTAACAGGCAGCCCCACGGTGAGGCCGCCAATGCTGTCCACTTCGACCACATTGGAGCCGACGGTGGTCTGCGCATTGTAGATGGGCTGCGTGGCGGTCGAGCTGGCCAGGAGGGTGAGGCCCGTGCCAGTGGCAGCGGCCCGGGAGCTGATGACAACTTGCGTGGCATTGACCACATCGACGATCACCGAATTGGTGGGCAGGTTCTGCCCCGTCAGCAGCATGCCAGGGGCAAGACCCGTGGTGCTGGCGACCGTAACGGTGGCGGAATTTGCCTGAGTGGCGGCACCCAGCAGCGGCAGGCCTGGAGGCGTGGTGGCCAGCAGCGTAAGGCCGCTCTGCACGGCAGCGCCGCCAGCAGGCATGCTGATGGTGATGGTGTTGGCGGTCTTGGCGGTAATGATCGCGTTCTGCGGAATGAAGGGGCTGGTGCCAGTAATGAGCTGGCCCACTTGCAGGCCTGTGGTGATGCTGGTGCCGCTGCCGGTAAGAGTGATGGTGTTGGACCCCGGAGTCGTGGTGGCATCCGTCACCGCCACGCCAAGCACGCGGGGATCAGCCGCCAGCATGTTCGGCACGGCACCAGTGGCGGTGGCATTGGTGGAAAGGACGATTGTAGTGGCGTCCGTGATGGAAACAATCACCGCACGGGCGGGAATATTGGTACCCGTTACCACCATGCCCACCCGCAGCAGGGCGGTGTTGGTGACGGTAACAATGGGGCTGTTCACCACCGTGGTGGCACCCGCCACGCTCTGGCCGAAATTGCTCAGCGCATAGCCGCCCGCCGTGGCGGTCAGCACCACTGGCGTGCTCGGAGGCACGGTGACGGTCGCATCGGAACTGATCGTGAATTGCGTGGCGCTGTTGACCGCTGTGACCACCGCATTGTCCGGCATGCCCACGCCACTCACCAAACTGCCCACCACCAAGCCGGTGGTGATATCGCAGGTGACCACGCGGGTGCCCGCTGCGATGCTGCAACCCGTGAGCGTGATGCCGCGCGAAGTCATCGCGGTGAGCAACTGATCGGTGGTGGTGCCGCTGCCCAGCGCCGGGGCACTGATGGTGAAGCTCTTGAAGTCTGAAGCGATGGAGGTCACCACCGAGTTGTCAGGAATATTCGCCACGCCGGTGATGAGGGTGCCCACCGAAAGGCCGCTCAGGCCTGGAATCACGGCCCCGGCGGTGCTGCTGCTGATCGTGGTGCTGCCAGCGGTGGTGCTCAGGCCCGCCATGGACAAGCCCGGAGCGGGCGCGGCCACCACCTGCACGATGGTGCCGTTCGCCGTTGCGGGGCGGCTCATCACAAACGAAAAGGCGTCCACCACGGAAGTGATCACTGTACCGTCGGGAATGCCAGGGCCGCGCACGATCATTCCGGCGGTGAGGCCGGTGGTGCTTGCCACCGTCACAGTCGGGGAACCGCTCTTCACCACTGAGCCCACCTTCAAGGTAAGGCCCGAGCCGGTGACGGCGGCATTGGTATCCAGCACCACGATAGGCGGCGAGAAGGAGGTCGCGGCGACCAGCGAGGCGATCTTCGTCCCAGGCACGATGTAACCGCTGCCGGTACCTGTGGCGGTGATCGTCTGCCCGGCGGTAAGGCCCGCCGTGCTGTACGCAATCAGATTCTTGCTGCCCGCCGTGGTGGCGTAGCCAGCGAATGCGGAGATGCCGCTGCCGGTGCCCGTCGCGGTCTTGGTCAAGGTGAAGCGGATGCTGTCCGTGATCGTATTGATCACCGAATCCGGCTGGATGTTGTCACCGGTGATGGACATGCCTTTGATCAGTCCCGCCGTGCTGGCAGTGACGACGGTGGTGCTGCCATTGGTGGTAGCGGTGCCCACCCGGACGATGGCACTGGGAGCGGTGCCCTGGGGCAGAACGTTCACCGTGAAGTGCGTGAGATCCACAATGGAGGCGATCGTGGTGTTCGGTTTAAGCAGGTTGCCATCGGCAGTAACAGACATGCCAACCACCAGACCCGCCGTGGTAGGGCAACTGATGGTAGTGGTGGAGGTCTTCACCACGCAGCCATCGAGCACCTTTGTGACGAGGGGCACCGGGGCGAGCGTGATGGTGGGCGGCGTCACATTGCCCGTCACCAATGAATTGCCAGTCACCGCGCCAACAAGCGTGAGGCCCTCAATCGTCCGGGGAGAACCGCCGTTAGGGTTCGGGGCCGCCGGGCTGATGGTGAAGTGCGTGCTGTCGATGATCGAGGTGACCACCGCGTAGGCTGGCATCGCAGCGATCGAGGCCGCATCCGCGCCGGCAATGGTCATGCCGACAACCAAAGTGGAAGTGTCATCGCACAACACCGTCGCGGTACCCTCTGTGATCCGCACACCCGTAATCGTCGTCTTCGCAAGCTTGAAGCTGCCCGCATCCGCCACCAGCGTCACTCCATTCACGCCGCTCGTTGCCGTAGCGCCCGTGGTCATGATAAAGCTCTTGCGGCCGGTAATCGCCGCAACAAACGCATCCGGGGCCATGCCCGTGCCGCTCAGCGCCATGCCCACCGCCAGGCCGTTGGTGTTGGAAGTGGAATACGTGTTCAAGTCCGTCGATAGCTGTGGCACCGGCGGGTCCGCCGGGATCGTCACCAGACGGCTGTTCGCCGTCGTCACCGCATTGCGCACCAGCACGCCGGAAGTTGTCTTCGCCACCAGCGTCTGATTCGAAGCATTGGCCAGCGCAATCGGGCTGATCGTGAAGCTCGTGCCATTGGGGTCCACCGCCGTGACCACTGTGCCCGGCTGAATATTGGGCCCCGAGATCGACATGCCCACTTCCAGCCCCGATGTGCTGTTGCACGTCACCAGACTGCTACCCACCTGCGTCACGCAGTTCAGCAGCGTCACGCCCGAGCGCAGGAAGGTCGTGCCTGCCGTGTCACGAATGATCATCGGCCCGCTGAAAGTGTTATTGCCAGTGATCGTGAGGTTGCCCGAATCCGCCTTCACCAGCCCGCCCAGGCCATCAATATTGCCCGCCAGACGCAGGCTGTTGGTCACATCACCGCCCGTACGCACCGCCACCGCCAGTGGCCCGGTCAAATGCATGCCCGAAGCGATTTCATCCCCGGCGAAACCGTTCACCTTGATGATGTTTGACATCGCGCCGTTGTTATCAAACGTCAGCGAGTTCATGCGCAGGTTGTAGGATTCCCCCAGCCCCTGGTTCTGCCCCGGATCACCCAGGCCCAGCGTGCCCAGCGTCACCGCTCCAGAGCCCTTCGTCTGATAATTAGCTTTGATCTGCCGCGCCTGGAACGGCACCCCTGGCCCGCCATTGTGACCTACCGAGCCAAATACCGTGCCGTACGTCACCGTGATCGTCAGCGCCAGCGGATCGTACTGGACATCGAACTCGCTGGGGTCCACCGTGATCAGATCCCCCGTCGTATCCTGCTTGGTCGTCGTGCCGCCACCGTTGCTATTGGCGGTCCAGTTATACAGATCGTCCGTCACAAAGAAGGAGGAATTATAAACAAGCGGGGCGCTGATCTTCTTGGAGAACACCCGGTTCACATTGTCCGTGCTCGCAATCAATTGCTTGGCGTCCGCTGGCATCGGGGTCGCATAGGAAACCCTGAGCTTGCGGCCCGATCCCACCCCTGGGTTGTACAAGATCGACACTGAATTGGTCAGCGGCGAATAATTCACGATGAAAGCCGTGCTGTTGCTGCCCTTCGACTGGCTCCAGTAAAAGGAACCGTCCGTCACCGATACTGAATTGTTCGTCGGTAGCTTTTCCAGAGCAATCACCTGCGGCACCGTGGCCGAGCCAGTGCCAGTCACCGCCTGGAAGTGATCCGAGATGGAGATCCACGGATTAATGTCCAAATTGAACCATCCCACGGAGCCCTGACCATCCGCAAAACTATTGGTCCAGTTGAACCATTCAAACCAATGGTATGCATATTCCGAGGTACTCGGAGCACCCCATGAAGTGATCGTCGGGGTTGTCTGAGCTGTCGCCGCGGAAGTGGCAAACAATGCAAAGAAAAGCCCCAGAAGTCGGGAACGGGTAATCTTTTTCATGGGTAAAGGGGAAAGTCCTATGATCACTTTAGACACTGTTTTGGCAAAAATGTTCGATCTACACAAGACCATTTTGCAACACATAGCCAATTTCTGGTTGTGGCATTGTAATTACATTGGCCCCGCAAATGAGTCTTCGTGAGCCAACGGGCCCGTGGATGCAAAAAGCTCTTAACAGGTCTTTAAAGAGCGTTTTGTCACCCTTGCTTGGCCAAACCCGATCTCGGCGCAAAAAGATACGATTGTCGTCATTCACTGGATTGTTGCGGCGTATCTCCTTGGCCGTTAAAGCCCCTTTTTCCGCTTTATTGTTACCTAAAGCGACAGAACCGGCTTGGGGGGCACGACACCGCTTTCAGTTGCAAAACTAGGCCGCATTTGCAGTTCGACTCTTCGATGTGAAACCCTCTTTTCTCGATTCCACCCTGAAACAGCCGAAAGAGCACCCCGCCTGGTTTGGTACAAGAACCTTCCGTTTTTCCAGGCACGGCTCCTGCTCACCACGCCGCGAACACGGAGGTATCATTTTGCCCTGTTAACGAGACTCGGCAGATCCAGAATTCCGTCTCCGCACCCTTTTCCTAAGAATTGATTCAGTTTTCGGCGCGAAACCTTTTTCGCGCTATGACAATAAAGTCCCCTGCCAAAGCCCTATTTTAAAAAAATTCATGCCTAACCGCTGTTTTAACTTGAAAAACCTCTCTTATTTTAGAAAATTCGCATCAGTGAGACGCGTTCCTCTGTTTCACTCCGGACTGGCTCGGCCCTGTAGGTGTCCCCACCTCGCCCCCTCCCTCCCCGGCCGATAACTCTCAGCCCCCTTTCCGGCTATGTGTGAACGTTATACATGGACTCGCCAGCCCCTTGCTCGGGCGGAATTCCACTTAGGCTGCCAGCTCCCCTCTCACGAGGCCCGCTACAATATCAGTCCAGGACAGGACGCCCCGATCATCCGGCTCGATGAGCAGGGCGAGGCCGTCTTTGCCGAGCACCGCTGGGGCCTCATCCCCTCCTGGGTGCCTGCCAGCGCCAGCACCCCCGGCGTGCCCCGGCTTTCGAGCGAGAATACCCGCCACTCCCCTCTTACCGCACCGCTCATGCGCCGCCAGCGGTGCCTGATCCTGGCCGATGGCTATTACGATTGGATACGCGATGTCGGCCCCGTCCGGCCCCTGCGCTTCGTCATGGGCGATCCCGAGCAGCCCATGTTCTTCGCCGGCCTGTGGGATGTGCATGCCAACAATGGCAACCCCCTGCCCACTTTCGGCCTGCTTACCACCGCCGCCAACGACTTCGCCGGGCAGATCAATGCCCGCATGCCCGTGATCCTGCCGCCGGACCAGTGGCAGGCCTGGCTCGATCCCCGCACGCCCGTAACTGAGCTGGAGGCCCTGTTCCAGCCCTATCCTGCGGATGACATGCGCTCCTACCGGGTCAGCTCCCAGGTGAACAATCCCTTCTTCGAGAACCCCTCCGCCATCGATAAATTCGTAACTGGCAGCGATTCCAGCACCCGCCTCTTCATCCGGCACCACGGTCCCCACCATGGCCGCACCCAGGTGCGCTACGCCTCTTCCGCCCGAGGGCGCGCCGCCACCCGCAGCCCCCTTAGCACCCGCAAGGCCGACGCCGCCAGCGCCGTGGACACCTTCGAATCCCTGCGCGCCGCCCGGGAAACCCTGCGCCAGCACGCCTACGTCTGCGTCTCCGGCAACGCCGCCTTCGGCGAAGAAGAGCACTGGTGCCGCCTCTCCCCCACCCCCGCCGAAGCCACCCTCGTGGCCCAGGGGTGAGGTGTTAAGGCGGGAAAGGCAGCCGGTCCTCGTCCGGAAGAGCGATACTATTGACACCCTCTGCGGAAATCGCTACATAGCTTTTCCTGCATGGGTTTCCGATCATTGCTTACTCTTATCGCGGTTTGGTCGGTCCTCACGGGGATCATGGCACCCGCCACGCTGGCGGCGGAGCTGGACCCGCCGGTGATCACGGCGCAGACCTCTTCCATCAATGCCGTGGTCGCGGATGATTTCACTATGCTCAGTGTCACCGTCACCGGCCGCGCGCCTTTCCACTATCAATGGCTGCACAATGGTGTGCCCTACAATGGCGGCCCGGACACGAGCACCTTCATCGTGACCATGACTGTTGCCAACAGCGGCGTATACCGCTGCGTGGTGACGAACGCGGACGGCGCCGCGACGTCGGAGCCCATGATCCTCAACTTCGTGCCCCACAGCATGATCAAGCAGCGCTCGCAGCGCGTGCTTGCCAGTGAAAACGATTTCATTTCCTTTCTCGCCGATGTCTTCACCAACCATCCGGTGCTGAAGTACGAGTGGCAGTTCAACGGCCGCAAGATTCCCGAGGAGGTCGCCAACCCACAAGACAACGAGCTTTTCCTCAGCCAGATGACCCTGGCGAGCGCCGGCACCTACCGCCTGCTGGCCGGCACGATCGCAGGCACTCTGATCAGTGATAACGTGACGATGGCAGTGGTGGAAGGCGGCGAGCGCACGGTGGTGGCCGCAGCGGGCAAACCCGTGACCCTCACCGCCAGGACGGCGGGCCCCGGCCTGAGCTATCTATGGAAGCGCGACGACGGGCAGCCGCTGGACCCCGCGCGCGTGACCGGCATCAACACCGCCTCGCTAAAAATCGCCAAGCCCGACAAGGCAAAGGATGCGACGTACTACTACTGCGAGGTGCGCATGAGCGATGTGGCCACGCCGGTAACCACCGGGCTCATCCTGCTGATGGTGGAAAGCGAGAAGCCGGTGATCTATGGCGTGGAGTTCTACGATGGGGCCGTGGCCGAGTCTTACTGGGATGACCGGCTCTACGCCAGCCACTCGCCCACCCGGTTCAATGTCAGCGGCCTGCCTGCCGGGCTTCACTGCGATCCCCTCACTGGCCGCATCTTCGGCACGCCTGCCGAGGGCGGCATATTTAACATCAAGGTGAGTGCAACCAATCCCGTGGGCACCTCCGCCGTCACCACGGCCACGCTCACCATCGCCAGGCTGGACCGTACGGCGGTGGGCACCTACACCGGCTTCGTCGTGGATGGCACGGGTTACTTCGCCGCGCTCGGCATCACGGTGGGCGAGAGCGGGCGCTTCACCGGCAAAGGCACCACCACTTCTGACAGCGGCCATCTCACCACCTTCCTCTTCACCGGCCAGCTCCTGACCGATGGACTGGAAGGTCTCACCGGCGACTCGACTCCTTTCAAGCTGCCCGCATTGGATGCTGATTCGGGCATCCGCGACTGCTACCTCACCCTGGAATGGCGCTCCGGCCCAGGCCTGCTCGCCACCTTGTATGTGAGCGACAACATCACCAGCTACCTCTACGACACCACCCCGTTAAACCGCAACCCGTGGAATGCGCGCACGAACCCCGCAAGCGATTCTGCCGGTTATTACACTGTAGCCATGGTTCAGGATGGAGGCACCACCACCGCCTCCGGCGCTGGCTACGCCTCCTTCACCGTCACGACCGGCGGCACCTTCACCTATGCGGGCCGCCTTCCGGATGGCAGCGCCTTCGCCATCCCTGCCTTCATCGACTGGGATGGCAACTCCACCTTTCTCGCCTGGATGTACCGGTACAGGGGGCGGCTCGCGGCCTCCCTGACGGTGGGCAGGGGCACGCCGCCGCTGAACATGGAATCCGATGTGCAAGGCACCGTGTCCTGGCACCGCCCGGCGGGCACGCTGAAGGCCCTGGAGTACGTGTACAACGAGTACTTTAACGGCATCGACCGCAAGCTGACCGTGCAGGGCGGGCGCTACCTGCGTCCCAATCTGCCGCATATCACCGGCCCGTACATGATGGACGTGCTCTCCGGCGGCCGGGAGAACATCCAGATGACCGGTGACAGCGTGCTGGGCGGGGGCTATAGCGGCTTCGCCTTTGCTGCGCTCAACACACGGCACGCGGCCCGCTTCACCTCCGTCCAGGATCCGCACAACGCGCTGCACTTCACCAGTCTGGCTTTCAATGCGGCCACTGGCGGCTTCAGCGGCACCGCCACGTACACGGTTCGCAGCGATGATGCGACCACCGTGCTGGGCTCCTATCCCATCACCTTCCAGGGCATCATCGCCCGCAGAAACCGGTATGAGACACAGGGCTTCGGCATGGGCTACTACGCCCGCCTTTTCCCCTACAGCGTCTACAACCCCGACCCGGAGATCACGAAGCCGCTCCAGCAATTCAATGCCCTGTACTCCGGCGAGATCCGGATTGAGCCGAACTAAGGACGCAGGCTTTTGCCTGAAGCTGCGCGTTAGCCATCAACGGCCCTTCACCTGCACTGATGCGAAGAATCTCCACCTGCCTCAGAAGAAAGGGGTTTCGGCTTCAGCCGAATCAGGGGCTGTTACAGTGTCCCACACGGTGATGAGCTTCGCCTGAATGCGGCTGAAGCCGCAGCCACTTTCCTACAATCCGTCCGTCTCCGGAAACAGGATCACCTGGCCGTGGGAGACTTTGCGCAGCAGGATTTGCAGGAGGCCGGCGGTGAGCAGGAGCACGGAGGCGTGGCTGGCGATCCATTGCCCGGCTTCGGGCCGGAGGGTGCCGATCGCTCCGGTGACGGCGGTGATGGCACCGGCAAAGGCGGTCTTGGATTTGAAGATGGATTTGGCGGGGGGCATGGGAGGGGAGGTTGATGGTTGATGGTTGAGAGTGGATGGTTGATGGACTGAAGGGAGGCATTGGGTTTCAGGGCGTGGGGTGAAGGCGGGGCTCTTGGAATGGTAGGATGGGAAGAATGGGATGGGATACTATCCTGTATTGTCCTATTTATTATCATTATTCCCATTCCCTCCCATTTCCCATGGTCCCCTTCCCCATCACGATGCCACGGGCACCAGCGGTCGGTGGCTGCCGGGCGGCTTGCGCAAGGGGCAGCGGGGGGCGGGGCAGCGTTCCAGCAGTTCGCGGTCGCCGGTGAGCTGGGCCACGGCGGCGAAGAGCTTCTCGCGCGCGGCCTCGCATTTGTCGGCGCGCTCGGCAAGCTTGGCGTTCTCGGTGGAAAGCTTCTGCCACATCACGGTGATGACGGTGCCCATGACACCGAAGGCGGTTATGATCAATGAATCGTCGAGGGTCATATTTTTTAGGAGGTGGAAAGGTGAACGATGGCGGGGCCTCAACGCTGCTGGATGATGAGATCCCACTGGTACACAGTGAAGGGCGCGGCGCTGACGGTCCTCTTCGAGATGCGCAGCCGGTTGGGGGCCACACAGGTGAAGATGGCATGCAGAGCCGTCGCCTCAGCATTGGTGCCGAGCGTTTGAATGATGGTGAAGCCGGTGCCGAGGGAGCGCGGCAGGATGATCTCTGCAAACACGCTGCCGGTGCCCACGGTGCTGTCGGTAGTGACAGTGAGGGAGAAATTGCCCACGGTGAAGAAGACCTCGCCTGCGACCACGCCGCTGTTCCCCGTGTACTCGCCGATGGCATCGCCCAGGGTGCAGGTGGCCAGGCCCCGGACGGGCACGAGCGTTTCCGGATTCATATAATTGTAGAAGCGCATGCCGAGCGCATCGCGTGCGCGCTCCATGATATCGGTGAGCGCGGCATGGCCGTTGGCACCCACGTGCACGGTGGCCTTGCCCGTCATGATGTCGAGCTCCACGGCCTGGATTACGGCGTTCATGGTGGCCCACTCCGGGCGGTAGCCCTCACCACTGAGGTTCACCGTCATGCCGGGGGCCAGGTGCAAAGGCAGACCGCCATCGGCCATGTCCACATAGGTCTGCACGGTGAAGCTGCCCTCCCACACCGGCACGGCGAGCATCCCATAAATGAACTCGGCCAAGCCGTCCTCCACCTGGCCGAAATCCACAAAGGGGTCCAGCACCAGCACGCTGCCGTATTCGCCGGGAGTGGCACCGGGCGGATGGAACGCCTTCGCACTATGGAAGGCGGGGAAGATGGGCCGCATCTGGCGCAGGAAGACAACATCCTCGTCATCATCCCCGCTATTATCGACGAAGGCGAGCTCCACGGACTTGGGCTTCAAGTCATCACGGCGCGTGAGATTGATGTTATCGCCCACGCCGTTCTTTTCTTTTTCCAGGTTCAGCACCAGATCGCCCTGGTTGCGGATCACCATGGTGGGCGGCAGCGTGCTGTGATCCCAGCACTGAGCGGCGAGAATCAGAGGGCGTAGGAGATTAGTGACGTTGGCGGCGAGCGGGCCGGTGACGTTGGGCCAGTAGAGGTACTTGATCTGCGGCAGGCTGTTGGGCCAGCCGGGCATGATGAAGTAATCGCCGAGGACGTCTTGCTGCCAGTCCTTCAGAATGAACCAGACGACGGAGCTAAAGGCATCATGGGCAGGCAGGGGCCCGAGGTTGCGCCAGCGCCACTGGCAGTTCTCCAGCACCTTCCACGGATCGTGAAGG